>NZ_JARTJQ010000067.1:0-4956 GCF_036225245.1 Weizmannia sp. CD-2023 | reverse complement strand
TCAAAGTTAGAAACCAAAGCTATTCTCCGTTTACAGTTTTTTCTCCCATCCGGTTTTCAGGGAACACATCCCAAAATTATACTGGTCCGGTGATGATGGCGGAAAGGTCACACCCGTTTCCATCCCGAACACGGAAGTTAAGCTTTCCAGCGCCGATGGTAGTTGGGGGTTTCCCCCTGCGAGAGTAGGACGTTGCCGGGCCAAAAGAGAACCGCAGACAAATCGTCTGCGGTTTTTTCGTACCTGTATATAAAACACACCTTACTGCTTTTGCCGGATTACAGCCTGTTTTACTCAAAATCGTTGCTTTATGAAGAATATAAAAAGGCGACAAAAATCAATGAAATATTTTTCGGAAAATGAAATTCTTTTTTGTTTGCAAATTTATTTTTTAAACAATTTCATCTTATTGAATAATTTTTTCTTCGTGAGATAATGATCATGTAATAAAGATAACGTTTTCTTTAAGGAGAGATCTATTATGTCAGATAAAAAATTTTCAGTAGTCATCGCCGGCGGAGGCAGTACTTATACTCCAGGAATTGTTTTAACGTTACTCGACAATTTAGACAAATTTCCAATTAGAAGTTTAAAGTTTTACGATAATGATGGGGAGCGGCAGCAAAAAGTTGCGGATGCTTGCGCCATCATGATTAAGGAAAGGGCCCCAGAAATAGAATTTTTGGCAACGACCAATCCGGCAGAAGGGTTTTCAGATGTCGATTTTGTAATGGCGCAAATCAGGGTTGGAAAATATGAAATGCGCGAAAAAGATGAAAAAATTCCATTAAAACACGGGGTTGTCGGTCAAGAAACAACAGGGCCCGGAGGAATTGCTTACGGTTTAAGGTCGATCGGCGGCGTTTTAGAGCTTATTGATTATATGGAAAAATATTCTCCAAATGCTTGGATGTTGAATTACTCAAATCCTGCTGCTATCGTGGCTGTAGCTACAAATCGCTTAAGACCGAAATCTAAAATTATCAATATCTGTGATATGCCGATTGGAATTATGGATCGGATGGCAAAAATATTAAAATTAGATTCTTATAAAGAACTAGATTTCGACTATTATGGATTGAATCACTTTGGTTGGTGGACAGCGGTAAGAGATAAGAAAGGCAATAATTTAATGCCGCAACTTCAAGCCTATGTCAGGGAACACGGATATATTTTGCCTGATGAAAGCGGGACAGAAAAAAGCTGGAGAGAGACTTTTGAAATGGCTAAAAATGTCTATGCACTCGATCCAGAAACATTGCCGAACACTTATCTGAAATACTATCTATATCCGCAGGAAGTTGTGAAACATTCTGATCCGAATCATACAAGGACGGATGAAATCAGATTGGGCCGCGAAAAATTTGTTTTTGAAGAATGTGCCAAAATTACGGAATCCGGAACAGCACAAAACAGCGCCTTTAAATCAGATGAACATGCTTCTTACATTATTGATTTATGCCGTGCGATTGCTTATAACACAAAAGAACGCATGCTTGTCATTACACCAAATAAAGGGGCAGTAGAAAATCTGGATTCTGATACAATGGTTGAAATTCCTTGCTTAATTGGTGCAAATGGGCCTGAACCACTTGCCCAGGGTAAAATCCCGCGCTTCCAAAAAGGGCTGATTGAGGAACAAAACAGTGTTGAAAACCTGGTTGTCGATGCCTGGACAGAGGGTTCATATACGAAATTATGGCAAGCATTAAGCTTAAGTAAGATTGTACCAGATGCAGGATTGGCCAAAGTTATTTTGGATGAACTGGTTGAAGCAAATAAGGATTACTGGCCGGAATTAAAAATCGGGCGTCCTGAACCAGTTTTAAGCTGATCAAACAAGGTAATCAACTAAAGGGATAATAAATTTAAACATGCTCCTTTATATCATTACTAAGTGAAACCAAAAATGAGGAGCGGTAAATCTTTTTAAAAAGAAAAAAGATCTTATCGCTTCTCATCATATTCCTAAAAAGGAAAGCGGTTTCCGGTCTGGAGGATAACGATGAAAAGTATACAAAGATTTGGCGGTGCAATGTTTACACCTGTTTTACTTTTCTCATTTGCTGGCATTATGCTGGCCATCAGTATATTATTTTGCAATCCGTCTGTTTTTGGAAAGATTGCAAGTGAAGGGACTTTATGGTACGGCATATGGGATACTGTACAACAAGGTTCATGGACAGTATTTAATCAAATAGAATTATTATTTGTCGTCGGCCTGCCTATCGGGCTGGCAAAAAAAGCTTCCGGAAGAGCTGCAATGGAAGCTTTGGTTACGTATCTTACATGGAATTATTTTATAGCGGCCATTCTTACCCACTGGGGGAAATTTTTTGGAATTATGCATTACGGAAGGGCTTTAGCTGAAAATAGCACAAACGAAGGCTTAAAAATGATTGCCGGCATTAAAACTTTTAATACAAGCATCATTGGTGCCTTAATTATAGCGGGAATCGTTGTCTATTTGCATAACAGATTTTTTGACTATAAATTACCTGACTTTTTGGGTACCTTCCAGGGATCTGCTTTCGTCGTCATTCTTGGCTTTTTTGCCGCTTTGCCCTTGGCATTCATTACCTGTTTAATTTGGCCGAAAATTTCATTCGGCATCGGATCATTACAATCATTCATGGCTCATGCAGGTCCTGTTGGGGTTTGGATTTACTGTTTCCTTGAACGTGTTTTAATTCCAACAGGTCTTCATCATTTTATTTATATCCCTTTCCAATATGGGCCAGCCGCAGTTCCGGAAGGCCTAACGAAATGGTGGCTTATGCACTTGGAGACATTTGCTAATAGTAAGGAATCACTGAAATCAATGGCACCACAAATGGGATTCCTGATGTATGGCAATGAAAAGGTTTTTGGTATACCAGGAATTGCTTTGGCATTTTACTTTACGGCAAAGAAAGAAAACAGGAAAAAAGTATTGGCCCTGCTGGTACCGGCAGTCATTACATCTGTACTTGCCGGTATTACCGAACCAATTGAATTTACATTCCTATTCGTAGCGCCGCTTTTATGGGTGATTCATTCCCTTTTGGCAGCAACATTAGATACGACATTGTATTTATTTGGTGTAGTAGGTGATTTGAGCGGAGGCATTATTGATATGGCCGGGAAAAACTGGATTCCGCTTTTTCAAAATCACTGGGCAACATATTTAACGCAAATTGTAGTTGGGCTGATATTCACGGCTATTTACTTCTTTGTATTCAGATTTTTCATTTTAAAATTCAACTTTGCAACGCCAGGCAGGGAAGCGGATGAGGAAGAAGAAATTACATTAAAGACAAAACAGGATTATAAAAATAAAAAATTAGCACAAGGGGTGCAAGAAACAGCTGCAGCATCCTACACAGATCCTTATTCGGAAAGAGCGGCAATTTACCTGGATGCGTTGGGCGGAAAAGAAAATATCAGTGATGTGACCAATTGTGCTACCAGGTTAAGAGTGACAGTAGTAGATCCACAGAAAGTGAAACCGGATAGCGCATTTAAAGCGGGAAAAGCTGCGGGTGTTGTGAGAGCAGGAAGAGCATTCCAAGTCATCGTAGGGTTGGATGTCCCCCAAGTCAGGGAAAAATTTGAAGAACTGTTGAAACAATAAAACTTTTTGGATAGAGTCAACATCTTATTTAGTGATAAAATTGGATGTAAGGACACAAGAAAGGGTGTTGACTCTCTATGGATTTGGAACAAAAAGTGAATCAAAGCTTCCAACAATTAAATTCAGATGAAATACAATGTCTGAATTTTATTATTGAACATAAAGATATTGTTAGCAATTCAACTTTAAATGAAATTAGCAAGCTTTGCCATGTTTCCGCTTCTTTCTTGTTCAGAACCATCAAGAAGGTTGGGTACTCGGGTTTTTCCGAATTAAAATATGAAATCAAAAAGGAAGAAAACACGTTGAAAGGAATGACCGGCCAGCCGGAAAATCTAAATTACCAAATGCAAGAAGACGTTGATAAAACCATCAAATATTTTAATACGGTCCATCACACGGAAATGTTTCGTTCTATTATGGAAGCCAGCCGTATCTTTTCCTATGGCACAGGTTGGGAGCAAAAAATGGCTGCGGAAAAGATTACAAGAAACTTTATATACTCAGGAAAATTTGTGACGAACTTCCCGGCGTTAGAAGAATTATCGGTAGCAGAGAAAGCGTTAAATGAAAAAGACATCGTATTTTTAATTTCATTGAGTGGCAATAATGAACGAATTGTCAATATAGCAAAGGATTTTAAAAGAAGAAATATAAAAATGGTCAGCATCACACAATTTGGGACAAATAAATTGGCCGGCATTTCAACATACAATCTTTATTACTATGCATCCGAGTTTCATAAACCATGGCATAGAAGCATTGTCAGCTTATACATTCTGGTTGAACTTTTTTCCTTGCATTACAAGCTGTTTACTGAGCAATTGGAAAACGGGGGCTTACAAAATGGATAAAATAAGAAGGCTTGTTGGAAATGAAACAAAAATATTTAATATGATGATTGCCCTGTTTTTTCTCGTCCCTGTTTTTTATATGATTTATTTATGTGTGATTGTTGCTATATATCCAACATCTTTTAAAGAACTGTTTTCAAGCAGCCCTTTTTCTGCTGTCATGCTGATCGCTTCCTGCCTTGATCTGCTGATGGGATATTATCTGTATCATCTTAAAGTTCATTTAAATAATCATGATCTTTTTATGCTGGCCATTTACTTATCGGCGTTGATCCAGCTTTTGTTGGGGAATCTTTTAATTGCCTTTTTTATTGTGCTATTGATTTTATCTTCTCCAAATAAAAAAATGAAGTTATCCAATTTGAGAAATGATGCCAGCTATTTATCAATGCTTGGAGCTTTTCTTGTAATGTATATGTTTTGTGATTTTGTCTTGCTTAAATTAGGGCTTGCTGAATAAGCAAAAGTTCCAGATTTGACAAGGATTTT
>NZ_JARTJQ010000066.1:0-18033 GCF_036225245.1 Weizmannia sp. CD-2023 | reverse complement strand
GTACCTTTTTGGCAGTGGTTATTTCCCTTTCGCATCTCAACATGCAGGCAGTAGCCTTCCTGCCCAATGTAACCGAACATAGGTGCATAACCGTCGCAGCCTTTATAGGTTCTTTCCACTCCTTCTTTTTTTGTTTTGGAGTTATCAAAAGGGGAGACATCCAGATCAACCGGGATATACGGTTTGTCTTTGGCGTAAACTGGGCTAATTTCCGCATTTGTATTGCGGATCAGATTCAGCGATTCTTCATGCAAGATCGCTTTCCATTTTTCCGTCAAGGCAGCTTGGTCCAATCGCTGCCTTAAAGTCGGGCTGGAAGGAACCCTTTGGATATCCAAAGCCAGTGCAAAAAAGGCATCTTCGCGGAAGGTTTCAATATTGTCATAATCACTTTCTCCTTGGCAAAGCAGGCCAATATAGGATTTGGCCACATCAGCATTGGAACAGACGGGATTTCGGGAAATATCAGGGAGTCGATAGGCATTTAACCTGGAAGCTAAATTCGTTAGATTTAGTAAATTTCCTACTATCGCTAAACCGCTTTGGGCAACAATTCGTTCTTTCGTGGCTTCTATCACTAACTTTTTCATTAGATCACCTGAATGTGGAATGAGTTAAATTTAATGGATATGCTTATTATACTAGATTTCATGCGAATGGGTTAACGTTAAGTGAAAATTTCGTCACGGATTCAGGTAAAATAGAAAGCACACCCTAAAAAGGCGCACGAATCCAATTACCCACAAGCGCTTTTTAAAATACTTTCCTGAATGTTGAAAGGCTAAGAAACAAAGCTCCTCACTTTTCAGCCTGGTTTTCTTTGATCATGCCTAAGGACAGGGCTAACATGACACGGAGTGCCAGCCCACAACCAGCTTCATTTTCATTAGTGGATTTCGACGGTATAACGGTTGATTTCCTAAAAGCCCAGCTCAAGTACGGGATGAACGAAGTGGAAAGTACTTATACTTACTTTGATGCCATGTTATAAACAGTTCAATCCCTCCAGTTGATAAAGGCTCCCGCCTCTTATATTCAAACGCCCAATTCGGATTGGTTCAAGCAGTCTATCTATACTACCGGATCAAGGTCTTCGTATAAATAAACATTTGTCAAAGGTAGTTTCGACAAAATCATATTTATGGATCATTGAATGCGTTGTCACCCCAACCTATAATAAAGATAAAGGAACTCCTTTTAAAATGAATTTGTGTAAACGTAAACAAACGGCGCGCTGAATGTTGAATTTCTAACCTTTAAATAGGATTTATAACGAAAGTTTTTGATAAATATGCAATTGTGGGAGGTATTATAATGAGCGAAGGCAAAAGTATTAAAGTAGCCGTCCAAAAGCTGGGAAACTCTCTTAGCACGATGGTATTGCCAAATATCGGGGCATTCATTGCCTGGGGTCTTATTACAGCTATATTTCTTTATCCTAGTGGGTGGATTCCTAATAAAACCCTAAATGAGTTGATCAGCCCGACCGTTACTTATCTTCTTCCGATTTTAATCGGCTATTCAGGTGGTAAATTGATTTATGAACACCGTGGCGGTGTTGTAGGTGCGATTGCAACAATGGGTGTTATTATTGGGACAGACATTCCAATGTTCTTGGGCGCGATGATTATGGGGCCGCTTGGAGGCTGGATCATCAAAAAATTTGATAAGATGATCGAAGGCAAAGTTAAAGCCGGTTTTGAAATGTTAATTGATAACTTTTCAGCTGGTATACTTGGAGGAGCTCTAGCTGTTCTTGCTTTCTTAGGAGTCGGTCCTCTCGTTGATGAAATTTCGAAAGCGTTGGCAGCAGGCGTTGAGTGGTTGATCCATACCGGTATTCTGCCACTTGTCAGCATTTTTATCGAACCTGCTAAAATTCTTTTCCTAAACAATGCAATAAACCATGGGGTATTGACTCCACTTGGAATTGAACAAGTAAAAGAGACTGGAAAATCGATCCTGTTCTTACTGGAAGCAAATCCTGGTCCAGGGATGGGCGTACTACTGGCTTATTGCTTATTTGGTAAAGGCACGGCAAAACGTTCTGCGCCTGGTGCAGCTATTATCCACTTCTTTGGCGGGATTCATGAAATATACTTTCCTTATATCTTAATGAAACCGTTGCTATTTTTCTCTGTTATTTTGGGTGGTGCAAGTGGTGTCCTGACTTTGGTAACTTTACACGGCGGTTTGGTTGCGCCTGCATCTCCTGGATCCATTATTTCGATTCTGGCGGTTACACCGCATGCATTAGGGAATTATATCGCTAATATTGCAGATGTACTTGTTGCGATGGTTGTTTCCTTTGTAGTATCTTTCTTCATTTTGAAAACGGATAAGAGCACAGATGAAGATTTGGAAAAAGCAACTGAAAAAATGGAAAGCATGAAAGGTAAAAAAAGCCGAGCTGCTTCCTTATTATCAAATAATCAAGGTGAATTGAATCCAAGTGAAGTAAAGAAGATTGTATTTGCTTGTGATGCAGGTATGGGTTCAAGCGCAATGGGGGCTTCTCTCTTAAGAAAAATGGTTAAAAAAGAAGGGCTTCCGATTACAGTTACCAATACTGCAATCCGCAATCTACCGAAAGATATGCAAATTGTAATCACTCAAAGAGAATTAACAAGCCGTGCGAAACAACAAGCGCCAAATGCTTACCATGTTTCTGTGGACAATTTCCTCGACAATTCACAATATGAGCGTCTGATTGAACAACTGAAAGGTAATGGTGGCAATGTCACGCAGCAGGATCAAACCCAAGTGCCGGAAGTTGAGGAAAATTCAAATAATGAAATTTTGCCTCCAAAAAATGTATTTTTAAATCAATCGTTTAAAAACAAAGAAGAAGCAATACGTTTTGCCGGACGTGTCTTGGTAGATAATGGATATGTAACGGAATCATATATTGATGCGATGATTCAACGTGAACAACTTACATCTACTTATATCGGTAATGAGATTGCTATTCCGCATGGGACAGATGAAGCAAAAGAGGCAATTTTGAAATCTGGGATTACAGTTATCCAAGTTCCGGAGGGAATTGATTTTGATGGGAATACGGTCCGCATGGTCATAGGCATTGCCGGAAAGAATGGTGAGCATTTAGGTATTCTGTCGAAAATAGCAGAGACATGCTCCGATTTAGAAACAGTTAAAAAAATGACTGAAGCAAAAACGGTCGATGAATTGTTAAGCTATTTTGGCAGCATTACTGAACAACCTGTTAATTCATAATCATATAAAAATGGCTGTTCCACGAAAAAAGAAATGGGCTGATCAGATGTTTATTCGAAACAGGGAAAAAAACATACTGGAACTGCTCCTAAAAATGAGTGGGACCCACACAGTTTCTTCGCTTGCAAGTACACTTCATGTAAGCGAACGAACTGTGAACAGGGACATGAGAAACATAGAAAAGATTTTATCAGAATATAACTTGAAAATTTCAAGGAATAAAGATAACTTCTTATACATTAAAGGAAAAAATGAGGATATCTTCAAACTTTCCCAAAGTCTGTCAAGAATGCGTCCATTAGATTTTTCGGTTGATCAACGAAAATTAATAGTCCTAATAAAACTGTTGCAAGCGAAAGAACCGATAAAACAGCATGCATTGATTTCAGACCTTGATATTTCCGCAGCGACAATTGCCTCTTATCTGGATGATTTGCAGGCATTTGTGAAAGGATTCGGCCTTATGCTGATTCGGAAACGTAATTTTGGTATACAGCTTTCAGGCAATGAAGCTTCGAAAAGAAAGGCTTTGGGAAAGTTTTTTATCCAGCATTTTCACGAAGAGCTGATAGAAGCCCTATTTCAGCTAGATCACCACAGATTTAGGTATACGGACAGCTTATTTCTTCATTATTTTGAACCAGCGTATTTAAATGTAGTTCAAAATGCTGTCAATACAGAGCTGGAAGAAAAGAAAATTGATCTGGCAGATAGTGATTATATGGCTTTTATTTTACAAGTTTATATCACTTATCAAAGATACAGTAAGGGTTACAGATTGCAGGACGTAGACCATCATAGCGATCTTGAGGAAAGTGATATTGCGTTTGTTCAGTCAGTTTGCCACAGAATTGAAAATGAAATAAAAAACGAGATTTCAGAACTTGAAAAGCAGTATTTAGCGGAGTATTTTAAGGGTTCAAAAGTGCAAAGCGCCGAGTCAGTGTATGACGACAATGTGATCACAAGTAGGAATATTAAACATTTGATCGAATTGGTTTCACAAAAAATTAACGTTGATTTGACTTCTGATTTTTCGCTTTTTCAAGGCCTGCTAGCCCATTTAAAGCCTTCAATTTTCAGAATCAGAAAAAATCTTGGGTCGTATAATCCTTTGACAGAACAAATTAAACAGCAATATCCGAAATTATTCAAAGTCATTACAGACGTTACACAGAGGGTATTTAAGGATTTGTCTTTTCCAGACGATGAAATCGCCTATATTGTTCTGCATTTCGGTGCATCCTTGGAACAAAGACAGTCAAATATTAATCTGCATGCGTTAGTCGTCTGTCCGACTGGAATCGGTGCATCTAAAATGCTTGAAACTCGGCTGCGCAAAGAGATACCATGCATCACGAACATTGAAATTTCATCCATAAAAGAAATGAAGACAAAGGATCTTGATCAATATGATTTGGTATTTTCAACTGTAAGGCTTCCGTGGGCAAAACATACGTACATTTATGTCAATCCCTTATTGAGTAAAGAAGATGTGAAAAATATTGAGGGGTACATTAATAGCTATATTCACTCAGACCAGAAAGATTTTAGAGAAAAAAACGTAAAACCCATTGAAACTGACTTTTTGTCTGGACCCAAAACATTGGATAATCTAATGGATGACATGAAATATATGTATTCGAGCATATCAACCTTATTGAGGAATCTTAAAGTCTATACCGGTTTAAACGGAGAAGATTATCGGGGTATTATTCGTTTGATGGTTGAATCCTGCTTTCAGCAAGATATCATAAAAAATGTTGATTCGATATATAGGCGGCTGCTGGAACGCGAAAAAATTGCTGGCCTCGGAATTCCGGGAACAAATATGGCTCTCTTTCATTGCCAGGATCAAGGTGTGAAGAAACTGGCTTTTCAGTTGGGGCATTTAGATACGCCCTTCATTTTAAGGGGAATGGATGAAAAACCAATGAGTGTACGCAATATCCTTCTCCTTTTAGCGCCAGAAGAATTAACACCGATCCAAAGAGAGATCATGAGCCTTGTGAGCTCAACGATCATTGAGGACAATAAAAGCATCTTGATTTTTTCATCTGCCAATGAACATTTAATTCGCGAAAAACTGGAAAAATCTTTTTACCAGTTTATAAAAAATAAAATTCTAGAGGAATGATGATCATGAAACAAGCAGTCCATTTTGGAGCAGGAAACATTGGGAGAGGTTTTATCGGTGCACTATTTTCACAATCAGGATATCATGTTACGTTTGTAGATGTGGCTGACCAGATTATCCAGGAATTGAACAGTAAGAAGTCATATGATGTTTATATGGCTGCAGAGCATCAAGAAGTTCAACATATTACAAACGTATCCGGTATTAATAGTAAAACTGATCCTGAGGCTGTTGTAGAAGCAATTGAAAAAGCAACTTATGTGACCACTGCAGTCGGCGTCAGCATTCTACCAGGAATTGCTCCTTTAATTGCAAAAGGGATTACCAGCAGATTAGAGAAAACAGATGAAAAACTGTATGTCATTGCCTGTGAAAACCAAATCTCGGCAACTGATATATTGAAAGAGCATGTTGTAAAACTGTTAGATCCAGATACACGTACTAAAATGGAAAATCAGGTCATTTTTATGAATTGTGCGGTCGATCGTATTGTTCCTGCCCAGCATAATGAAAAATTACTGGATGTTTTGGTTGAACCTTACTTTGAATGGGTGGTTGAAACGAAAGACAGCATTCCTGAAGTAACAGGTATGAAGATTGTGTCTGATATTCAGCCTTATATTGAACGGAAATTATTTACGGTCAATACTGGGCATGCTGTCACTGCTTATATCGGCTATGCAGAAGGAAAAGAAACAATCGATCAAGCATTGGAAGATACGGAAATCTATCAGAAAGTGAAAGCAACAGTTGAAGAAACCGGCAATTATTTGATTAAACGGTATGGTTTAAATCCATCGGAACACCAGCAATATATTGAAAAGATTCTGGGACGTTTCCAAAATAAGTATTTTAAAGATGATGTGAGAAGGGTCGGGCGCTCCCCAATCCGCAAACTGGGTCCTGAAGACCGTTTGGTAAGGCCGGCAAGAGAAGCACAAAAATTAGGACTGCCGTTTACGCATCTTGCCCAGGCCATCGCCTACTGCTTAAAATTTGACGTCGATACTGATCCAGAAGCGGTCGAACTGCAAAAGCAGCTGAAAGAAAAAGGATTGCAGGCAGTCCTTCAGGATATTTGTAAATTGGATCATGAAAATCCAATTGCAGAAGAAGTTACCCGCTTTTATAAAAAATGAGCCGGCACCTGCTGTTTCGTGTTGGTATCTGGACAATAAGGCATCAAGGCTATCTGCTGGAAAGTAGGGATGCATCCAGTTCATTTTCAGTTTCAATTCAATTGTCAACTTAAACTTAGGCTGGATCCAATTCGGGTCCAGTTTTTCTTGGTTCATTAATATAGGTAATACCAAATCCGTGACGAAAATCTAACAATCGTGGTAATAGGTAGTTTTCCCAAGAGAAGGTATCTAGAGGTGTCTGGGTATTCGATAAATTTACTTTTGCTGCTTTGATGGGTAAATATTCCCTAATTCATGTATTTGTGGGTATACTAAGTAAACGTTATGATTTAATTTTTAAAGTTTTCTGCTTTGTTTTGGCTTTTCTATTACCATGATTGTCTAGAAAAGGCATTGTATAAGCGAGCAAAAGCCAGCAGCCATTTGTTGGTCCCAGTAACTTTCAATTTCCATTGCCGGCCCTGGTAAACTAGCTTAGAAGCCATCGTGATTATATTCTGGATGATGTTTAGATATATGGCCAATATTATAGAAGATGACTCAATCAAATCCATTTTTGAAGATCTATTAAAACCTTTTCAAATCAAAAACAGCGAATCAACATATTCTTAGAAAATGAAGGGCTTCCTGTTTCCATTGGATTTTACTGAGTCCATCCTGTTGAAAAACAGAGGTTGTTCAAAGATATATTTTGATTGAATCATTTATATATTACGACTTTGTGTTGTTGTGTTGCAGCACCGCATTACCTGTATCAGTTAGAAAAGACTTAAATACTCAACTTGAAAATGAAAAACATACCTCCGATATTGTGCCAGACCTAAGCCAAGTGATTAGAATCCTTGAAAAAGAAAGGTTTGTGGATATTGGTTAAACTTCCAAGGGGACTGCGAACATGCTCAAGGACGCGAAAAACATAAAGACTCCATCATCCCGCATTGCAAGCACCCAAAAACACCTAGGCCGGCCCAAACCTTTTGGGCCGGCCTTTTCCTTACGAAAAGGCCTTTTCGAGCCTGTTTAAGCCTTCCATCAAAATTTTGCGTGGGCAGGCGATATTCATGCGGATAAAGCCTTCTCCACCGGGGCCGAATTTGCTGCCGATTTCGACGCCGAGTTTTGCTTTTTTCCATAAACGGTCCTTCAATGCCTCTTCTTCCAGGCCATATGCGCGGCAGTCGAGCCACATTAAATACGTACCTTCTGTTTCCATCACCCGGATTTCCGGCAGGCGTTCCGCGATGAACCGTGCCGCTGTATCAATATTTTCCTTCAAGTAAACAAGGAGCGCATCCAGCCATTCGCTGCCGTGCCGGTATGCTGCTTCCATGCCGACAATGCCAAATGTATTCAAGGCAGATGTCCCGTTTACCGCCTGCACATCTTTGAACTTTTTGCGCAGTTCCGGGTTCGGAATGATGACGGCAGAAGCTTTGATCCCGGCTAGATTAAACGTTTTTGTCGGCGCAATGCAGGTGATGGTCATATCGCGGTACTTGTCCCCGAGCGAAGCAACCGGCACATGGGTATGCGGCGGGTATACAAGGTCGGAGTGGATTTCATCGGACAAAAACAAACAGTTATACTGCGCGCAAAGATCCGCCATTTTCATAAGCTCGTCTTTCGTCCAGACGCGCCCGCCCGGATTATGCGGATTGCAGCCTAAAAACAGCTTTGCCCCTTCTTTCAGCCGCGCTTCAACCTGCTCCCAGTCGATTTCAAACCGGTTTTCCACAAGCTTCAGCTGCGCGTTTGCGACAACGCGGCCGTTTTTTTCAACCATATGGAAAAACGGATGGTACACCGGAGACATCAGCAGTACTTTATCGCCCGGTTCGGTAAATGCCTGAATGGCTGTGCTGATCGCCGGGACAATGCCGGTACAGTACGCGATCCACGCCGGGTGGATGTCCCAGTTATGACGCTTTTTCAGCCATGCCTGAATCGCTTCTGCAGTGGAATCCGGCACAAACGCATATCCGAGAATTTCGTGTTCAACCCGCTTTTTAATCGCTTCCGCCACTTCATGCGGCGGGTTGAAATCCATATCGGCCACCCACATCGGGAGCACATCTTCTTCCCCGAAGACCTGTTTGACCTGCTCCCATTTAACAGAAGCGGTATTTTTTCTCTCAATGACTGTATCAAAATCAAACAAAACCATCACCATCCTGATATTGATCTTCTTCCCATTTTACCACACAAAAGCAGATGAATATTCATTTTCAGATGGAAGGGCTATAATGAAAAACAAGTATTCCAATTGGGAGGAGTGTCCTTTATGTCGTATTATGAAAAAGATATGCTGCAACATCTATCGAAATTAAAAGACCTTGCGCCGGAACAGGCGGCTGCTTTTGACCGCCTCAATGCCGAAGTGTTTAAAGACGGTGCCGTTTCTGCCCGGGACAAAGAAATCATCGCCGTCGCCGTGGCCCATGCGACAAAATGCCCGTATTGCCTTGACATTCATACAAAAAAAGCAAAAGCAGCCGGTGTCAGTCTTGAAGAACTTACAGAAGCGGCATTTGTGGCAGCAGCGCTGGAAGCAGGCGGCGCGGTGGCCCACAGTGTCCATATGCAGCTTGCCCTGATTGAAGATGCCAGTGATACGATTTACAAAAAATCCAATATGAAAAAACTTGCCAACATGAACCATCTTGCCAAAGACGGCTTCGCGGCCTACAATGCGTTCGGTGCTGCTGCTATGAAAGCCGGCAAATTGCCTGCGCTTGTCAAAGAACTGGCTGCTGTTGCGGTCGCCCATATTACCGAGTGCCCGTATTGCATTGATTTTCATTCCAAACAGGCGCAAAAAGCGGGCGCAACGGAAGAACAACTTGCGGAAGCCATCCTTGTTGCGGGCGCGCTTGCAGCAGGCGGCGCCTACACGCATATCGCGAATATGATTGACAGCTTTGAAAGCTGACCCGGGCGGTATAAAGAAAGAACAGCTTGAGCGCAGGATCGTTGTTGACATGCTTTAAGCAGGCGGCGCCTACACACATATTGCGAATATGATTGACAGCTACGAAAGCTGACCCGGGTGGTGGAAGAACAGCTTTTAACACATGATTTTTAGCAGGCGGCGTCTCCATTGCCGATAAAAACAGATTAGAATTGTGCACGAAAAACCGGCTTGCGGGGGCTGGCCTCGTTGCCGGTGCGCTTGTTCTCTATATGATACTGAAAGTTTGCGACAATCTGTTTACGGCGAAAAGGGAAGCAGGGGAGTTTCAATCTTGCTGCCCTATTTTTTAATGAAAAATTCCAAAAATATACATAGACAAGACCGGAAAAATTTGTGATAGTAAGGATATGAATTTTTTTACAAAACAGGAGTGGACAAAATGAGAGCAATTTTGACAGTAATCGGCAAAGATCAGGTTGGCATCATTGCCGGTGTCAGCACACAGCTGGCAGAATTAAAGATTAATATTCTCGATGTCAGCCAGACCATCATGAGCGGTTATTTCACGATGATGATGATGCTCGATTTGTCGAAAGCTGAAGCGAATTTTGATGAAATCAAACAAGCCCTTGCGAAAAAAGGCGAAGCACTGCAAGTCCAAATCAAAATTCAGCGCGAAGAAATTTTCCAATCGATGCACAGCTTGTAAAAACGGGGGACAATCATGGAAACGAAACAAATACTTGAAACCATCCGGATGATTGAAGAAGAAAAACTCGATATCCGCACCATCACAATGGGCATTTCGCTCCTCGACTGCATTGACGCGGACGGGGAAAAGGTGCGACGGAAGATTTATGATAAAATAACGCGATTGGCAGAAAACCTTGTCCGAACCGGGGAAGAGATTGAATCGGAATACGGTATCCCGATCATTAACAAACGCATCTCGGTCACGCCGATTTCCCTCATCGCCGGGGCAACGGACGAAAAAGATTACATTGCTTTTGCCAAGACCCTTGATGCGGCTGCGAAAAAAGTCGGCGTTCACTTTATTGGCGGCTTTTCGGCGCTGGTGCAAAAAGGCTGCCACAAAGGCGATAAAATATTGATAGATTCGATTCCAAGGGCACTGGCTGAAACCGAACGAGTCTGTGCCTCGGTCAATGTTGGCTCGACACGTTCCGGCATTAACATGAACGCGGTCCGTGATATGGGTGTCATCATCAAAAAGACGGCCGAGCTGACTGCCGATACGCAAGGGCTCGGCTGTGCAAAACTCGTTGTGTTCGCGAATGCGGTGGAAGACAATCCGTTTATGGCTGGCGCGTTCCACGGGGTTGGTGAAGCGGATGTCGTCATCAACGTCGGCGTCAGCGGCCCGGGTGTGGTAAAACGCGCCCTTGAAAAAGTGAAAGGCGAACCGTTTGATGTCGTTGCGGAAACGGTCAAGAAAACCGCATTTAAAATTACGCGGATGGGCCAGCTTGTCGGCATGGAAGCATCCAAACGGCTCGGTGTTCCGTTCGGGATTGTCGACTTGTCGCTTGCCCCGACACCGGCTGTTGGCGACTCTGTAGCCCATATTTTGGAAGAAATGGGCCTTGCGTCTGTCGGTACGCACGGAACAACGGCGGCGCTCGCTTTGCTGAATGATGCCGTGAAAAAAGGCGGTGTTATGGCATGCGGCCATGTTGGCGGCTTAAGCGGCGCATTCATCCCGGTTTCTGAAGACGCCGGCATGATTGATGCGGTCAACCGCGGGTCCTTGAATCTCGAAAAACTGGAGGCGATGACCGCGATCTGCTCCGTCGGCCTTGACATGATTGCAATTCCGGGCGATGTTCCGGCAGAAACGATTTCAGCAATGATCGCGGACGAAGCTGCAATTGGCGTCATTAACAATAAAACGACAGCGGTCCGCATCATTCCGGCACCGGGCACAAAGGTTGGCGATACGATCGAATTTGGCGGCCTGCTCGGACATGCGCCGGTGATGGGCGTCCATTCCTTTTCATCAGCGGACTTCATTGCCCGCGGCGGCAGAATCCCGGCCCCGATTCACTCATTTAAAAACTGAGCTCTTGAAAAAGAGCTCTTTTTCATATGCGGCGGCACAAAACCGAGGGGAGTCGGAAAAAATTTTCGTTCATTTTTGATTGACAGCTCCTCTCACTTTGTTATAATGAAATCAAATGGTACCGGTTTCATTTTAAAGATGGATGGTAAACAACATGAGGGGAAAAGAAGCGAAAGTCACGATTTACGATGTGGCAAAAAAAGCTGGCGTGTCGAAATCAACCGTTTCGAGATATTTAGGCGGCCGGTTTCATGAATTGTCACCGAAAACCCAGCAAAAAATCAAACAGGTGATCGATGAACTCCAATACCGCCCGAATAATTTGGCGAGAGGGCTGAAAAGCAGCCGCAGCTACTTGATTGGCGCGCTGGTTGCGGATATTACCAACCCGTATACAACGGCAATTTTAAGGGGGGCTGAGGATGTCTGCAAGCAGCATGGCTACAGTTTGCTGATTTGCAACTCTGATAACCGTCCGGCGAAAGAACGCGAGTATATCTCCATGCTGCAGTCCCACAAGATTGACGGGCTGCTGATTCAAACAACAGGAGGAAACAGCGATTTCTTGGAAACCTTGTCGGAAAACGGCAAAACCCCGATTGTCCTGGTTGACCGTAAAATTCCTGCGCTGCCGTTTGATACCGTTGAAATTGATAACCGCGGGGCCGTGATGCAGGCCGTGTCCTATCTGATAAAGAAAAATTATAAAAGAATCGGCTATTTTACAGAGCCGGTTGCACATTTCAGCCCGCGGCACGAACGGTATACAGGATTTCAGGAGGCTTTACGGCTGGTTAGCCCCAGTCACCCGAGCCTGGAAGATTTGTTTGAAGTGGATCTCAATGACGAAAGCCAATTGGAGAAAAAGCTCAATACGTTTTTGTCCCTTACCAGCGAAGAACCAAGGGCCATCATTGCCGGAAACAGTGTCATCGCGTTAAAAATCATTATCAAACTGAAAGAGCAGGGCTATAAAATTCCTGACGATACCGGTTTTCTGAGCTTTGACAATCCGGAGTGGGCAGCTGCTGTATTTTCAGGCATTACCACCATTGAACAGCCGACTTATCAAATTGGTAAAACGGTAATGGAACTCATTTTAAAACGGCTGGCGGACAACGAATCGCCGGTCCAGACGATCTCTTACCAGACCCGTTTGATTGAAAGGGAATCTACCCCGGGGAGATAACTTCCCCCTAAGGAAAATTGAGATCGGTTTCACCGAAAGAGGCGACGATACAGGCTGAAATCCTGCATCAAAGGATCAGCCTGCAGGATTGAAAAGATGTCAACATGGGATTAGTCAAGACAAAAGTGGCAGCTTTCCCCTTTAATGGTACCGGTCCCATCAAAAAGAGCGCTCCCGGAAAGATCAAAAACAGGAAAAACGATAAATAGAGTAAACGGGAAAATCCAAAAAACATCCCCACATCGCACTGCTCATGGAAATTTTGCAAACTATATAAGTTGTACTTAAGTTCCCAAGCACCAATTTGCACGATGACTATTTTTTACAGCAGGCAACAGAGCTGCGATATTTTATTCAATTTATAAAATACAGATCCGGCATTTGAAAAATGGTATCGGTCCCAAGAAATTCGGTTCCAACACACAAGAAAAGAGGAAACACCAATGGCCCATTTATTTGTCACCATGAATGCATTTCAGGATACTGCCATTTTATCTTACCCGGTGTTATTCGCCGCCATACGCAAGGCCGGATGTGACGGGGTGGAAATCCGGCGGGAGCTGCTTGAAGACCCGTCTTCTCTTTTACCCGCGGTGAAAGGCATGCTCGATAAGGCGGGGCTGATCCCTTACTATTCCTGCCCGGTTTCTTTATTTGGGGAGGATCATCAAGTTATCGATGTGGCGCCTTATAGGCAGGAGGCTGTGGAGCTCGGGGCAAAACTCATCAAATTTTCATTGGGCAACTACCGGGAGGGTCTATCTGATGTGGATACGCTTGCCAAAGCTGCCGCCTGCTTTTCGAATGCCGGCATCCTGGTGACCATCGAGAATGATCAAACGGACCTCGGGGGAAAAACAGAGCGGCTCGCGCCATTTTTTGCAGCATGCCGCAGCAAGGCCATTCCGATCCGTTTTACCTGTGATATCGGCAACTGGGCTTACACAGGGGAAGATGCTGAAGAGGCCGCTGCCGCTTTAAAAAACGAGGTAGTATACATTCACGTGAAAGAAGTGGTGGAAACGGCATCCGGTTATGCAACGATCCCAATTGGCCAAAACGGCAGGCAAAAATGGAAACGGTTGCTGCATCTGTTGCCAAAAGAAGCCGCGATTGCGTTAGAATTTCCGATTACAAGTGATTTGAAAGATTACATCGAACTGCTGAAAGAAGAGGTGTTCGTAAATGAAAGTGTATGATGTGCTGACATTCGGAGAAGCGATGGGCATGTTTATTGCGGAAGAACCCGGACAGCTCGCCTCGGTCCGGCATTTTACAAAAGAACTGGCAGGGGCGGAAACAAATGTGGCAATCGGACTTTCTCGCCTCGGGTACCGGGTACTGTGGCTGAGCAAAGTCGGAACAGACCCGCTTGGCGATTATATCATCCAGGAACTGCAGCGTGAAAAAGTGGATACTTCCTTGATTAAAAGAGACGAAGAAAACTTGACGGGATTTCAATTGAAAGAAAAAGTATCGGAAGGCGATCCGGGTGTTTATTACTACCGTAAAAACTCCGCCGCAAGCCTGATGGGGATCAAAGATTTCCCTGAACTCAGAGAAATGCATGCAAAACATTATCACTTAACGGGGATCCCGCTCGCACTCTCCCCGTCTGTACGGGAACTGAGCGAAGCTTTCATACAAAAAGCCAAAAAAGAAGGCAGTATCGTTTCGTTTGATCCGAATTTGCGCCCTTCCATGTGGAAAGACGAAAAAACGATGGCGGAAACGATTCAAAGATACGCCTGCCAGGCCGACATTGTTTTTCCCGGTATCAAAGAAGGGAAAATTTTGACCGGCTATCAAGCGCCTGAAGATATCGCGAAATATTATCTTGAACACGGTGCCAAAATGGTGTTTGTCAAACTCGGGGCAAAAGGCGCCTATGTGGCAACGGAAAAGAAAGCGCATACCGTTCCAGGCTTCCCGGTTACCAAAGTGGTGGATACGGTTGGTGCTGGAGACGGATTTGCAGCCGGTGTATTAAGCGGCCTGTTCGACGGTTTAACTCCATTTGAAGCAGCGGAAAGAGGGAATGCAATCGGCGCTTTACAAACCATGTCTTCCGGGGATAAAAACGGGCTTCCGACCCGGGAAGAACTGTTGGCATTTATGAACGGGCATTCGGTGAAAAACGGTTAAACCCACAACAAAGGAGTGTTTTGGAATGGAAAAGTCGTTGAGAAATGTCGCAAGCAAGAAGAGATTTTTGCATCTGGTTCCAATCGCTTTCATTACCTACAGCCTTGCCTATTTCGACCGGGCGAATTACAGCTTTGGCGCAGCGGGCGGAATGGCGCACGATTTAAATATAACTACAGGTGTTGCCTCCTTTTTATCGGCATTATTTTTTCTCGGTTATTTCTTCTTTCAAATTCCGGGCGCGGCGTATGCAGAAAAAAGAAGTGCCAAGAAGCTCGTATTTGTCAGCCTGATTCTCTGGGGCCTGCTTGCTTCTGCAACCGGTCTGGTCCATAATGTCGCATGGCTGTATCCGATCCGGTTCTTCCTCGGTGTCGTGGAATCTGCCGTGATGCCGGCAATGCTCGTCTTTTTGAGCAACTGGTTTTTAAAAGAAGAGCGTTCCCGTGCCAACACCTTCTTAATTTTGGGCAATCCTGTCACCGTTTTATGGATGTCCATTGTTTCCGGTTATTTGTTAAAGGTGCTTGACTGGAGGGGAATGTTTATTGTGGAAGGAATTCCGGCCATCGTTTGGGCATTTTTCTGGTGGAAGCTGGTTGAAAATAAGCCGGAAGAAGCAAAGTGGCTGACGGATGAGGAAAAGGAAAACATCGCATCTGAAATGAAAGAAGAACAAAAAGGAATGATCAAAGTAGCGGGGTATAAAGAAATGTTCCGCAATAAAACGGTGCTCATTCTCGCGGTTCAGTATTTTGCATGGAGCATCGGCGTCTACGGATTTGTCATGTGGCTGCCGTCCATGATAAAAGCGGCCTCCCATATGGATATTGTGGCAACGGGCTGGCTGTCTGCCGCTCCATACTTACTGGCGACAATCGGGATGATCGCTGTTTCCTATTTTTCCGATAAAACGCTAAATCGCAAAACATTTGTCTGGGTATCGCTATTGATCGGCACCATTGCCTTCTACGGTTCTTATTTGATCGGTTCATCCAATTTCTGGTTCTCTTACGCGCTGCTTGTCATTGCAGGAGGCGCCATGTATGCACCATACGGGCCGTTTTTCGCAATCATGCCGGAAATTTTGCCGAAAAATGTATCAGGAAGTGCCAATGCGTTTATCAACAGCATGGGTGCTTTAGGCTCTTTTGTTGGCGCATACATTGTCGGATTTTTAAACGGGGCAACGGGCAGCACGCAGGCATCTTTTATCTTTATGGCGATCTCGCTCCTTGTCTCGGTTCTGTTAACCTTGATGGTCCGGGCAAAAAAACAGGCGTCTCCCCTGGCGCCGGAAAATCTTGAAGCAAAGGCGGTTTTAAAATGAAGATTCAACTGGCATTAGACCGATTCACGATTCAGGAAGCAATCGAAATTGCAGCAAAAGCGGAAAAAGCGATAGAATGGATTGAAGTCGGCACATCGTTAATTAAAGAATTCGGCGTCAAAAGCATTTATGACATAAAAAACCGGTTTCCGGACAAAACGGTGGTAGCCGATATCAAGACGTTCGACAATGCGAAGTACGAATTTGAACTTTGTTTTCGGGCGGGAGCCGACATTGCGACTGTGATGGGGGCAGCCCCTCCTGTCACACTCCGTACGTGTTTGGATATGGCCGGGCAGTTTGATAGACAAGTGATGGTTGACCTTTTGAATACAGCGGCGCATCAACAGAAGGAGATTGCCCGTTTGGAAAACATCATCGTCTGCCAGCATATCAGCAAGGACCAGCAGGAAGAAGGCGGAGGCGGAACGTGGGGGCACCGCGCAGCATCACGCAACCAGCAGCTTGCAGTGGCCGGGGGCATTTCACTGGAAAATTTGGCTGCCGTCCGCGCCCTTCAGCCGGATGTGCTCATTATTGGTTCAGCAATCAGCAAGGCAAGTGATCCTTTGCTTGCGGCACAAAAGATAAAAGAAGCTTGGGAGGCATTGAAATGAATCGGGAAATAGAAGTCATTTTAAATGAAATTCAAACGGTGTTTTCAAAAATAGACGGGGAACAAGTGGAAAAGCTGGCGGATATGCTTGCTTCTCCGAAAAGCATTTTTGTATTGGGTGAGGGGCGTTCGGGGCTGATGGCCAAGTCTTTTGCGATGCGGCTCATGCATCTTGGTTTCCATGTGTTTGTTGTCGGCGAGACGATCACTCCTTCGATTCAGCCGGGAGATTTATTGATTGCCGTCTCTGGTTCCGGCACGACTTCCAATGTGGTGCAAGCGGCGGAAAAAGCGAAAAAGAATGGTGTATCCGTTGTGGGGGTAACTTCTGATCCGTCTTCGAGACTTGCGCAAACTTCGGATAGCGTAGTCCATATTCCGTCTGCCACGAAATACCGGAGGCCGGGAGAAATTGAAAGCAGACAGCCGCTCAGCTCATTATTCGACCAGTCTGTTCATCTGTTTTTTGACGCGGTTTGCCTGAAAATTGCCGAACAGCAGAAATCGGGGAATGAAGCAGCGTTGAGCCGGCACAGCAATCTCGAATAGGGCGTTAAAAACAATAGGCCGGAGCAAGCCGGTAGATTTGGCCATTCGGCTTCTGAATAAGTGGAACACAGAAAAAAACAGCGGGTATGGCTTGTCTCATCCCATTGGATATGGGGCCGGATCTGGTTCATTCCGGTTGCGGACTGCTCGCTGTACCTTTTAAAGGATATACCGCGGATGAACAATCGATCCGCGGTTTTCCATTCTTTTATCCGGAACATTACACCGGCTGATTTTCATCCTCCTGCCGGCGCTATTTATCTTGCCGCCGGGCGATTACCCTGGAAATAGGGTCGTTCCTGCGCCAGTACGCATTCATTGCAGCATGGGCGCCTATCTCGGTGGGTGACTTGCTGGCACTGCATTCAATGGGTATGGCTTTCTCCCTGAAAATAGGCACTGGCTGATTTCTGTTCCTGCGCTGGTGCTGCATTCATTGCGGCATGGAGCCTATCTCGCTGGATGACTTTCATTCTACGGCTGGTGTCATATTCAAGCATGGCTGTCTATCCTGAAAATTTGCGACGGGATTTTCATTCTTCCGCTGGTGCTAAATTTTTTGCGGCACTGGCGTCTGCCCTGAAAATAGGCACCGGCTGATTTCTGTTCCTGCGCTGGTGCTGCATTCATTGCGGCATGGAGCCTATCTCGCTGGATGACTTTCATTTTGCGGCTGGAGTCATATTCAAGCATGGCT
>NZ_JARTJQ010000065.1:0-70931 GCF_036225245.1 Weizmannia sp. CD-2023 | reverse complement strand
GTATTGGCGAGGGCCTTATTGTGTTCTTTCGAGTAAACAGCGCCCCCCGTTCCGTACACCGTTGCCGTCCACATCATCGAAATTCTTCGTTTTCTCTATTTATCCATTCATGTGATTAATAGAATCTGGAGAGATTATACCAGGAGCAACAATCCCGTGGCTGCAGCATTGCTGAGCAAAATGGGGTATACAATAAAAGAACGGGTGCAGGTCAAACTGGAGTTTCTGCGGATGCTGGCCCGGATGGAACTCGACCCTGCAAAAATGAGGCTGTTACACGGTTTCTTTGATTATTATTTAAAATTGAACGAAAAAGAGGAGGCGGAAGTAATGGAAAACATTAAAATGCTGGATCCGGACGAAGCGGAGCAAGTATTGAAGCTGCCGAATTCCTATTTTGACCGCGGGTATAAGAAGGGGAAAGAGGAAGGCAGAGAAGAAGGAAGGGAAGAAGGGGAAGAAAGGTTAAGAAGATTTATTGTTAACTTGTTGAAAAATCAAGTGGATGTGAAGGTCATTGCCCAAGCATCCGGCTTGAGTGAAGATGAGATCATGAAAATCAAAAGGCAGATAGAAGGGGAAAAGCCTTGAACCCGAGTTATGACGAAGCAGAGCAAGTATTAAAGCTGCCGAATTCTTACTTTGATCGCGGGTATAAGAAAGGAATTGAAATAGGAGTAGAGAAGGGAAGAGAAGAAGGAAGGGAAGAAGAAAGAAAAGAATTGTTACAAACGATTCCAATTGCCATCAAAATGTTGCTGGCAGGTACGGAGCTTCAATTAATTGTAGAAAAAACCGGCCTGAGCCAGACAGAAGTGGAAAAAATAAAACAGCAACTGGAGACAAAGCAGGACAAGTATTGAAGCTGCCGAATTTTTATTTTGATTTCGCGAATATATGAAATAAAATAAATGCACACCATTGCGAACAGGCTGCTCAGGGCGGTAGCGACCCGCAATGCATTGAAAAAACGGCCGGCCTGAGTCAGCAGGGGTGCCGTTCAAGCGGTCGTTAGCGGGGAATGATGTCTGTTACAATCCGGCAAATCCGGAGAGTGGCAGGCATTTTTTCAGGACTGTGATACCGGCAAACGGTAAATGTACGGCATTGGCCGGCTCGTGAACGGATATGCCGCTTTTTTGGTGCAAGTTTCATTCCTGAAAATTGTTTTCAAAAAGGAATTGATCAGCGACTCGCGAGCGTTGAGGTGTTGCTTTGCGGGAATTTATAGTAAAATAAACTTGCAGCTACATACCGGCAAGTTTTTTAGGCTTGCCACCGTTTCCACCGTTTTGCAAAACTCAAATGTAAGCACATACAGGAGGGGAAGAAAGTGGAGTACCGAATTGAAAAAGACACACTCGGAGAAATGAAAGTGCCGCGGGACAAATATTGGGGGGCACAAACGCAGCGCAGCAAGGAAAACTTCCCGATCGGCGGGGAAAAAATGCCGATGGAAGTGATCCGCGCTTTTGCCCATTTGAAAAAAGCGGCTGCCGTCAGCAACAATCGCCTCGGCAAATTATCGGATGCCAAAATGAAGGCGATTGTCCAAGCTTGTGAAGAAGTGCTGGACGGGAAATTTGATGAACATTTTCCGCTTGTTGTCTGGCAAACAGGCAGCGGCACCCAGTCAAACATGAATGTGAATGAAGTGGTGGCAAGAAGGGCAAACGAAATTCTTTCCGGAGAAAATAGTACTGAACACGTCCATCCGAACGATGATGTGAATATGTCGCAAAGCTCGAACGATACGTTCCCGACTGCAATGCATATTGCTGCCTACCATGAACTACAGACAAGGCTGTTGCCGCCGCTGGAACAGCTGAAAGAAACGCTGCTTGAAAAAGAAAAAGCGTACATGAAAATTATTAAAATCGGGCGCACGCATTTGCAGGATGCAACCCCGCTTACTCTCGGCCAGGAAATCAGCGGCTGGCGTGCCATGCTGGAAAAAAGCGAACGCATGATCAAAGAAAGTGCAAAACATATTTTGAACCTGGCGATCGGCGGCACGGCTGTCGGCACCGGCATTAATGCGGACCCGACTTTCGGTGATAAAGTTGCGGAAGAACTAGAAAGACAGACCGGCTACCCGTTTGTTTCTTCTGATAACAAATTCCATGCACTCACAAGCCATGACGAAATCGTTCATGTCCACGGGGCATTAAAAGGGCTTGCTGCAGATTTAATGAAAATGGCCAATGATGTCAGATGGCTTGCAAGCGGGCCGAGAAGCGGAATCGGTGAGATTACGATCCCGGCCAATGAACCGGGCAGCTCGATTATGCCTGGCAAAGTCAACCCGACCCAGTGCGAAGCGTTGACGATGGTAGCGGTCCAGGTATTCGGGAATGACGCCGCAATCGGGTTTGCCGCGAGCCAGGGCAACTTTGAATTAAATGTATTTAAACCGGTAATTATATACAATTTCCTACAGTCCGTCCATCTGCTCGGCGATGCGATGAAGTCATTTGATGAAAGATGCGTGCGCGGCATCGAACCGAATGTAGAAACGATCCAGGAAAATGTTAATCGTTCCCTCATGCTGGTGACGGCCTTAAATCCGCATATCGGTTATGAAAAAGCGGCCCAAATCGCGAAACTTGCTTTCAAGGAAGGTACGACGCTGAAAGAAGCCGCCATTAAAACAGGTTATGTAACCGAAGAACAATATGAGGAGTGGATTGTGCCGGAAAAAATGGTCAATTTAAATCACTGATAAAAAGGGAGGCGATTGCCCCCCTTTTTTTTCAGCCATTTTATTGGTTTGTTTTATTACGAATGGAAAGTACCACCAAGTTGTTGTTCAGCCATTTGCACAAGGCGTTTTGTAATTTCTCCCCCGACAGATCCGTTCGCGCGGGATGTCGTATCTGCGCCGAGGTTTACGCCGAATTCTTGTGCAATTTCGTATTTCATTTGGTCGAGAGCCTGCTCAGCACCGGAAACTAACAATTGGTTTGAATTGCTGTTGTTTGCCATCTGTGTCATCTCCTCGTTGTGAGTTTTTGGTTGGGTCGGCTGGAATTGCACCAGCAAGCGGGGAATTCCCCGCCACCTTCTTGGTTGAACCCAGCGGAATTTGATCGATGTACTACGTATTATGGAGGAAAAAATTTTAATTATACTGGTTCCTGGCTGGTAATCGCTGGTGATTTTTGCAGTGAAAAAATGCCGGCTGCAACCAGCAGCCGGCATTTCTGTTCACCCAATCCTTAATTCTGTTTCAGCATCGAAGAAATGGGCTTTGTTCATATCAAGCCCGAGCGTAATTTCGTCACCCGGTTTGACAACCGTCCTGGAATCGATGCGGGAGATAAACTCTTGCCCGTTGATTCTGGAATAAAGCATTGTTTCAGCGCCATGAAGTTCGGAAACATCAATCGTGGCTTTGATGGTAGCGCCCGGCATAGTCTCAATGAAAACAGGTTCATCGTGGATGTCTTCGGGGCGGACGCCGAGGATGACATCTTTCCCGATATGGCTTTTCAAGTGTTTCATTTTTCCTTCCGGCACATCAATCTGAACTGATTCGTTTAAGTGGAATTTGCCGTTATCCAGTTTACCGCGGAAGAAGTTCATCGCTGGTGAGCCGATAAAACCGGCGACGAATAGGTTAGCAGGTGAGTCGTATACTTCACGCGGCGTTCCGACTTGCTGGATGACACCATCTTTCATGACGACAATCCTCGAAGCCATCGTCATTGCTTCCGTCTGGTCATGCGTCACATAAATGGTCGTCGTTTGCAGCCGCTGGTGAAGCCGGGCAATTTCGGCCCGCATTTGCACCCGCAATTTTGCGTCCAGATTTGATAAAGGTTCGTCCATGAGGAAGACCTTTGCATCCCGTACAATTGCACGGCCGAGGGCAACCCGTTGCCTTTGTCCGCCTGATAAAGCTTTTGGTTTCCGTTTTAAATATTCTTCAAGGCCAAGAATTTTTGCGGCTTCCTGTACCCGCTTGTCAATTTCCGCTTTCGGCACTTTGCGGAGTTTCAGCCCGAATGCCATATTGTCGTATACCGTCATATGCGGATAAAGCGCGTAGTTCTGGAATACCATCGCGATATCACGATCTTTCGGCGCGACATCGTTCACCCGTTTGCCATCCATGTATAAATCGCCTTTTGAAATTTCTTCAAGCCCGGCAATCATCCTGAGCGTCGTCGATTTCCCGCAGCCGGAAGGACCGACAAATACAATGAATTCCTTGTCATTAATATGTAGGTTAAAATCGGATACAGCGGTTACATTATTGTCGTAAATCTTATAAATATGCTCAAGCGCAAGTTCTGTCATCGTAAAATCCTCCCCCGTTATAAGTTGTCTTTATTATAAAGAAAACCCTTTCATAAGGGGAACGTCAGAATGCACAAAAAATGCAGGGCGATTTTCGGCACCCTGCCCACACGGTTTTCCCGGCAGATTGACGCAGTGAAATGAGAGAGCCGGGATCCTGGCAATGTAAAAGCAGCTCGTTTTCCATTCTTCTGGTTGCCGCATTCATTACAACATGGGAGCTGATGCCGGCATGCCACACTTGATACAACCATTTTTTGTAAAACGGGCCTATTTCCATCCCAAGGCAGATCACGCAAGACTTATCGGAGGGGTTAGCCGCCAAAGGTTTCGAGACAGGCGAAATACGCAAAGATCGCATCTGTAAAATGTTTTAAATTCAAACCCGTTTTTTCTTCGAATTTTTCAATCCGGTACTGCAAGGAATTGCGGTGGATGAATAATTGTTTTGCCGTCAGGCTGGCATTCGCAAAATTTTCAAGATACCGTTTGATCGTTTGCCCCATTTCCCGGTCTTCTTCAAACAGCCCGTGCAGGGATTGAAAGAGCAGGCCCTTTTCACTTTCAGGCAAATTAGACAGCAAATAAAGGGGAAGCAGGGAATGAACCGTGAACAAAGCGGACGTTTTCCGGCGGCTTTTGGCAAATTCGAAAAGCCGGCGTTCGAATGAGAAGTGGTGCTTTAATGCTGCCATTTCCTGAAATTCGCCTAAATACAGCAAAACAGGGGTGTAGAAATCCCCTTCAAACGCACGGATGGATGCCGTCAGATCGTCTTTGGTTGCAATTGTTTCACTTTTTTCTTCAATCACAATGCCTTCTAGCTGATTGGTCACAATCACCAAGACATCAGGCACAAACATGTTTTTGATAGCTTCCTGAACGCCGGATACATCCGACCCTGCTTTTGCCAGCACAAATTGTGTAACGCGATATACGCCGTCATGGACAGGGGCATCGGCATCCGGCAAAAACAGGTAGTCATACCATTTGGATGCTTCGCTTGTCGTGCCGGCAGTATTTTCTTGAAATTTTGGGAATAATGTCTTTAACAGCAGCGTTTCTTCCGGTGTCAATTCGACCGGATCAATCCCGAAATACCGTTTTTCTTCTTCCATCCAAAACCACAACAAAGGTTTCGCCGCAATCGGTTCACTTGCAATGCAAGCATTTGGATACCTCGTTTTTAATCTTTCCAGCATGTTTGGACCCCTCAGTTTTTCATTGGATATAGTCTATTTTACTCAATTTTTTTAAAGGGAGGGAATCATTTTGCCAAAAATCCGGTAACGGCATAAAACAAATCGGCAAGTTTCTGGGTTTTTGCTGTTTCAATTTCAGGTTCATCAAAGGACATTGGTTTCGCATTCAGTTCAAACAAATAAAAGCTGTCTTCATTGCCGGGTGCGATGTCAGCGGTAAATTCCCCGAAAAAGCCGTATGATTCCGCTAAAGCATTGCCGCATGCTGAAATGAGCGGCGCAAGCTTTTTTTCAATCTCCGTTTTTTCCCGGGAAGATAGCACCAGCGTTTCCCCGCCCTTTGCCGTATGGGTTGTCATGCCGCCGGGGCGGGCAACCCGCACGCCGATGCCGGTAACCCGGTAACCTGTTCCGTCGTAATGGACGTGGACACGGTAGTCATATTTCCGACCATCAAGCAATAATGTTGGCACGGTTTCTTGGACAATGTACGTTTCTTTTTCCGCAAGCAGGCCAATCTCCTGCCACACATCCGAAAAGCTGGCGGGCAAGCGGGCGGATTGGGGCGTGTAAAATGTCCATGTCTCACAGGGTCCCTCTACAATGCGGCGGATGCCGTATCCTTGCGAACGGGCGGCGGGCTTGATATAGACATCCTTGTGCGTCAATAAAAAAGCGTGCAAGCTGTCTTCATCAGAAATAAGCGCCATTTCCGGAAGAAAACCAGCAATCGCCGGGTCCTGCTTCAATTTTTCGTACACATCATATTTATTTAAAAAATGCGGGTTGAAAAAAGGAATCCTTTTTTGCCGGAGAAGCGTGGTGAAGCGGTGGAAATCTTCGCCCGATTCTTCCTCCCGCTTCCGGATCCGGTTATAAACCACGTCCGGAAGCGGGAACATTGCCCTGTGCCATTTTTCTTGTTTTACATCCCAAAACACACCGGTAATATGTGCTGAAATATCGGCAAGGCTGAATAAAAAAGACAGACCGCCCTGTTTTTCCTGCAATGCTTGTTGAATGGCGATAAAAAAATCACGATCTCCGCTGATGGCTTTCTTTGATTTACTGATAAGTATCCCGATAAGGGGGCCGGCCGATACTCCTTTTAACATCAGGCGGTGAGGCGTTTCCTCACCGGGTTTCGCGGAGAAAGGAATCAGTTCCGCTTCTTTTCCCCAAAAAAGCGGGGACGGGGTAGTGCGCTTAAACATTTTTTCCTTGCGGTCAAACCAGATGACGGTCATGGGAACATTTCCCCTGGTGACTGCACCTGCCGTTCCGTCAAATAAACGGCAAATGATAAGCTCATTTTGCGCGTCAATAAATCGCACGCCTTCATGAACGGATGGTTGAAAATGGAGCGCCCGGGCTTTGAATTGGCTTCAAACAGCCATACTTTTCCGTCCGTACTGATGCCGAGGTCAAACCCGATTTCTCCAAAGATTCCTTCGACATGTTCATCGATGGCACGGGAAAGTTTGAGGGCGGCTGTTTCCAGTGCATGCCGGTACATCTCCTGTTGTTCAGGGTTTTCCGTAAGCTCGGGAAGTGTTTTAATTAATCCGCCGCTTCTCACATGCGTTGTCGGGCTTCCCGGGCCGGCCACTTTTGCCGCGATTGCTGTAACGACCCAGTTTCCATCCCCGTCTTTATTGGTATGGACCCGGAAATCAACCGGCCGCCCTCCGTCTGTTACGAGAAAAATGCCCTGCTGGACAAGCAGCCGGTTCCATTGCTTTTTGGAAAAAACACGGTTCATTAAGTTTTCAAGGCTGCTGAATTTTAACAATCGGTTGCCAGTGTCCCGGTACCGGCAATAATACGCACCGGAAGCATGGTGGTAAAGGATTTGATGGACGCCGAGGCCAAGGCTGCCATTCACCGGTTTGATATAGACCATCCCGTAGTCAGACAGCATCCGTTCAATTTGATGAAAAGAGGTGAGCGGGTTTGTTTCCGGCAAATATGGGCGCACATCCGGATCTTGAAACAGCCGCTCGTGAATTTCTAGTTTGTTGAAAAAACCGGGATTGTACCATGGAATGAAATATTCATTTTCCAATTTTTCTTTAATTTTCTGCGCATTTACAAGTTTTTCACTCTTCCGGTTCGGGAGCCGGTCGTAAATGGCATTGGGAAATGGAACTTCCTGTTTTTCCCAGCCCGCTTTCCCGTAAAAGTAGCCGGTGATCACACCCTGTTCCCAATCTATATGCTGTTCGCCGAATAAAAACGGCACAACACCGGCGTCCGGCTGGGCGGAAAGAAGTTTTGCAAACCACGCTGACCTTGCGCCGGCCGGCCGGTTTTCAAAAGGGGTGAAGCCGGCCGTAAAAATGCCGACAAGCGGGCCGAGCATTAGGATATCGCTGTTTTGGAAACAGTGAAGAACCGTTAAAAAGGCGGGCATTCTCAGTTCACCGGCAAGTGCGCTTGAGACGGAAAAAACATTGCGGCCATTTGGATGCGGTTCGATTTTTGCGGCAGCGATCTTAGAGCCGAAAGCCACTTTGTCGGTGTGTTCAAGTATCGGAAGGCTTTGCGGCGTGTACAGGATCGGGTCGGATGCCTCAAAAAACTCGATTTTATATTTTCTAGCCATTTGCAAAACACCTCGTTTCATTTTCAGCTTCGTGCTATACAGTTTCGATATTTGCCCGCGCGCGGCTTCCGGTTTCCTGTAAATGCCGGCAGTAGGCAAGCGGGGCTTCAGCCATTTGCCCGGTTTTTTCCGGATGGAGAAGGCTGACCATTTTCCTGCCCGGTTTCGAATTGATGTCGAGTATCCAGATCGATTGGTCTCCCGCAATGAGCAGATCGATCCCCAGCTCAAACAGCGGTTGAAAAGTTTCTTCCAAAACAGCCGGCAAGGTGCTGATGATGTCAGAGATTTCCTGGCTGATATAGACGTGATTAAAATGCGGCGTTTCGCGTTGCCAGTTCTCGTATGTTGAGAGGCTTGCCCCTGCGCTCAAATTGGTTAGAATGCCGTTTTCCATGCCGGTACGGATGCCCCGCGCCACTTCCTGCCACTCGCCGCGGCTGTCTTTTTGCAAAAAGATGCGGAGATCAAAAGGCCGGTTTTTCCGGTCCATATTGTCAATCCTTGCCTGAATGAGAAAATCATGCTTTCCAAGCAGCTGATTGAGCCAAGCTTGAAATTGATCCAAACGGTCGAAGTTCCGCGATATAAGACTGCCGTTTTTCGTCGTACTCACAAGCAGTCCGCCCGTTCTCTTTTCGAGGGAATATACCGCATAACCATGCGCACCGTTTGCCGGTTTTAAAATAATGGAAAGGTATTTGTTCAGCTCCCGCAAAACCGTTCCCGTGCTGTCCGCCTTTACTGTCTCCGGCAAATACGGAGAGATCTCCGGAATTTCCTTTAGGCGGTCATAAAGCATGGCTTTATTCGGCAGCCCGTATCCGAGAAAGGTAAGGTCTTTCCGTTCTTTCAGCCATGCGACAATTTTTTTGGCATCTTTTGATGGCTGGTCTTCACCGTAAAAGCAGCGGTCATAAAGGAATTCCGGAATTTGGAAAACTTCTTCTTTCCATATGCCGCTTGCAGTGTCAAAATGGAGCCCTTTTGCTTTCTGCGTGCCGGGCAGTAAATCAAGGGGGGAGAATGAATAAAGATCGGTCCCGTATTTTTTTGATTCATGTGCCATTTGGTCAAAATATTCCTGCCGGGAAGCAGGATCCAGCGTTAGAATGCCTAATTTATCCGGCATGTTCCATTCCCCTTTCAGTCCATAGAAATAAACCGTAACGGTAAAGTGCTTTTACGGATGGGCGGATGCCGCCGCGGGATACGCCAAACGCGGCCTTAGACGGCTTAACGTTTGCTTCAATAACCCACGGTTTTCCTTCCCGGTCCACGCCTATATCGATCCCGAATTCCGCAAAATGCCCGTTTCCGGCAGAACAGAGCGTGATGGCGGCGGCTTCCGCCAGCTCGTGCATGAGTTCCAGCACAAGCCGGCCTTTTTCCTTTCCAAAATGATGGAAGATCAGCGGCACCGGTTTTGCCGGAAGCCCTCCTTGTGAGAGGTTTGATACAATCGCATCATCTGCCGCTGTTCTTGCGAGGGATGACGCGATCTGCCAATCGTTTTTTGCGCCGGTTCTCCAGACAAGAAACCGGAAATCGGTTTGCCTTCCATCTGCCGAAAGCAATGGAATGCCTTGTTGAAGGATATACGGAAGGTTTCCGGTGAGTTGGTCCATTTTTTTAACGGTGTCTTCCACATTTTCCGCAACTTCCGGCAAACTGTTTTCCTTGTGCGTATTATGGTCAAGGAGGAACCGGCCTTCTTTTTTTTCAATCCGGATGATGCCGCGCCCCTGGCTTCCGTTTTCGGGCTTGACATACAGGACGCTTGATGCCTCAAGTTTTTCCGCAAGGCACGCTGGCCCGTACCGGCAAGTTTCCGGTAAATACGGCCGCAAAAATCGGTTTGCATAAAGGCATTCGTAAACTTCCATTTTTGTTAAATACTTGGCGTTAAAAAAATCGATTCCCTTTTCTTTGTACGCCGCTGTTTTTTTCTCAAACTGACGGCTTTTTTCAGCCAGCCTGGAGTGAATGCGGTTATAGACGATGTCCGGTTCCGGCACTTCCCTTGTTTTCCAACGGTCGTCGGAAAACGTGCAGCCGGTACCGGCACGGGAATCCAAGCCTTCTACAAAAAGGTAGCCGCCTTCTTTTTCGAGCAGGTGGTGCAGTTCTTCGCAAAATGGCCGAATGTTTTCGGAAGGGGCACTGCCAGTGAGTTCTGTCAGGACGGCAATTACCGGGCCAAGTTCAAGCACTCCCTGCCGGCAGAAGGCTCTCATCCGTGCGGGCGGAACAGGGAGCTTCAGATGTTTGTAACCATCCGCAGAGAGCATCATCACCGTTTTGCCGGATGCATTGGTTTCCACTTTTGCCGTGGCTGTTTTTCCGCCGAACCGGATGGTGAGCCCGCCATTTAAAATGTGCAAAAAGGAAAGGAGCGCCCGTGGAATTTCCGCCGCCGCGCCTTTCATTTCATCGTCATGCCGGAATGCAATGGTTGATGCCAATCCGTTCCCTCCCTTCCTCCTGAAAACACGGGCACGAACACGGTCCATTTTTGACTTTATTGGGCTTTTGCTGATATCTTATGATTAGTACAGAAAATCGGTTCAAAAAAAATAGCTGATTTTAGAAATACCCGGCCGCAAAAAAGGGTATTTTTTCATTAAGTTTGCGGTTTTCCGCAGCATAGAACCAAAATCAACGGTTGTGTCCGCATAGCGGGCTGGAAACTTCCCGTGCTTCTTTGGAAAAAATTTCACAACGAAAACAATGAGGGATGATTGTGTATGCATGCATTTTTGGAAATTTTGTTTATGACTGTCGTGGGGGCAGTGATCGGCGGATTCACAAATTATCTGGCCATTAAAATGCTGTTTCGGCCGTATGAGGCGATTTATATTAAAAATTGGCGGCTTCCGTTCACGCCCGGGTTGATTCCGAAAAGGCGCGAAGAAATTGCGAAACAGCTCGGCGAAATGGTGGTGCGTCATCTGGTCACCCCGGAAAGCATCGAAAAAAAGCTGTTGTCGCCCGGGTTTCGGAAAGAGACGGCCCGATGGATGACGGATACTTTTTTGAAATGGCTGGAGATGAGTTGGACAGCCCCGCAAATGGCTCGTTTTTTTAAAGTGGATTTGTCGGCGGAGCGTGTGCAAACCGGGATCAAAGCATTCATCCGCACCCGTTACGGGCAGGCAAAACAACATATCGCACCTCAAACGCTTGAAGCACTGCTGCCCGAAGCCGTGATCAAAAAAGCCGAAGAAAAAATCCCTGTTTTGGCGGATTTGATCATTGCAAGGATTAGTGAATACATTTCGAGCCCTGCAGGCCGCACGAAAATTGAAGGGATGATTAGCCATTTTCTCGATGACCGCGGCATGATCGGCGCGATGGTGAAACGTTTTATCGGAAATACTTCGATTGCCGATAAAATTCAGCCTGAGATCATCCGGGCGCTCCAGGAACCTGGAATGAAAGCAACCATGGCGGAAATGCTGGAAAGGGAATGGAACGGCCTGAAAGCAAAACAGGCCGGGGAACTTTTGCCGGATTTGCCGGATGAAGAAATAAGCGGATGGCTGGAGAAAAATGTATTGTCTCTCCTCCCTGTCGAACGTTTTTTGGACACACCCGTCCAGGCATTTGTTGCCCGGTACCGGAATAAAATTGAAGAAGAATGGATCCCTGTATTGGCGGAAAAAGCGCTGCACCTTATTAGCGAAAACGTGCATTTGATCATCCGGAAGCTGCAGGTAGCGGATCTTGTGCGCCAGGAAGTGGAATCTTTTCCGATTGAGCGCCTGGAAAGTCTGATTCTTGGCATTACCGCCCGCGAATTTTCAATGATTACGTATCTTGGCGCGTTACTGGGCGGCCTGATTGGGATCGTTCAGGGGGTGATCGTGCTGCTTGTATAAAGGAAGCAAGCTCCGGCGCATTGTTGGCATAAGGCCGGCCTGATCCTGCTTTTCGTGCAGGAAAGAGAAAACAGGAAACCTATGTATTCCGGCATTTCTGTGACAGGTTTCAGGCGGCCCGGCCGCTGCTTGTGTAACGCGTCAAAACCGTGAAACCATCCGTGACGAATAAAATTTGATAAGGAGGAGTTATATGCCATCCCATTTAAATGAGTACGCGCGTATGCTTGAAAAAGGAATTCGGGAAAGCCATGAATTTGCTGCATTGAAGCAGGCGTACGAAAATGTTCGGTCAAACGGCCAGGCGAGAGCATTGTTTGACCGTTTCAGGCAGCTTCAACTCAATTTGCAAGATAAACAAATGCAGGGGCTTCCGGTTACAGAAGAAGATGAAAAACAGGCGCAGGCTGCCATGCAAGCGGTCCAGTCAAATCCCGCCATTATGCAGTTGATCGGCGCTGAACAGCGGCTAAGCGATCTGCTCAGCGAAATCAACCAGGTGCTGATGAGGCCTGTCGAAGATTTGTACGCCGGAAAATAGAAGAATGGAGCCGGAAAGTTCTATTTCCCCCTTTTTTCTCATACATCTGTAAAAGAAAGCAGGCTGTGTGAGAAATCAGCCCGGCAGCCGGGAGCATCATGAAGAGGGGGAGCATCCATGATCTATAAAATGCTGGCGTTAAATATTGAGGGAACATTGCTGCAGGATAACGGCCGGCTCGGCAAAACAACGAAAGAAGCAATCGAATATGCAGGTGCAAAAGGCATTGCGGTGACGCTCATTACGTCAAAAAATTTCGCTTCGGCCCACCGGATTGCCAAATGGCTGAAGCTGCATTCTTCCTTAATCACGCACCAGGGCGCTTATATTGCCAGTGAACTGGATAAACCGATTTTTGTCAGAAGGATCAGCGAAGAGGCCACCCGTGACCTTGTGCGCTTTTTGGAAGGGTTTCACGCCCAAATCCGCCTTGTTTCCGAGCGGTTTACATTGTCTAACAGAGTGAAGCATCCGAATAAGTTGATGGGAAAAGTCATTTATCAAACGTCCAATCCGTTTTCTTATGCAGAACAATATGTGGACGATTTATCGGCAAAACTGGAACAAACGCCGCTTTCCCCGCCCAAAATCGAAGTGATTTTTTCTGACGGAGAGGACATTCAGGCAGCTAAAAAAGCGATTGCCAATATGTTCCATGAAGTGGATTGTATTTTTTGCGGAAACGGGAAGCTGGATATTGTGCCGGCTGGTATTTCCAAGCTTCGCGGGCTTTTATATGTATGCGACCGGATGAACATCCGTCGTGAGGAAGTGGTCGTAATCGGTTCGGGCCTTGATGATCTCCCGCTTGTCGAGTGGGCTGGGCTCGGCGTTGCGATGGGAAATGCGCATCCCGCTGTCAAAAACGCGTCAGACTGGGTGACCCGTTCTAACAATGAAAACGGGGTGTCTTATATGGTAAAAGAGCATTTCCGGAAACAGCAGCCGATCGACTTTTTGAAAAAAATGAAACTGCTGAAATAAGGATGGAAGGGGCTGTTTGCTTTAGGCGGCAGCCTCTTTTTTTTGATGAATTTTTAAAAAAGCTGTCATTTTGTATTGGAAATTGCCGAATATTTCGCTATCCTAGTAATAGGAAGAATAAAACAAAGGGAGAGGGATCTCGGTGATTTCAACATATGAGACGATCAAAGTGGAGGAAAAAGACGGGGCAGCCTATTTGTATTTCAACCGCCCGGACGCAATGAATGCGCTGAACTTGGAGATGATTAAGGAACTGGCGGACACGTTGAAAGCGATTGCGATGAAGGATGACATTCACATTCTCGTCTTGTCCGGAAACGGCAAAGCATTCTCCGCAGGCGGGGACATTAAAGCCATGCTGGCGATGGAGGAAGAGAAAGGGTTCACCTCTTTTATGAACCAAATAAATGAAGCCGTTTCCATTCTTGTGGGCATGCCGAAACTCACCATTGCGGCGATTAATGGGGCTGCTGCAGGATTGGGCTTAAGCCTTGCCCTAGCCTGTGATACCATTATCAGTGATTTGGACAGTAAAATCGCGATGAACTTCATCGGGATCGGCCTTGTGCCGGACGGTGGCGGCCACTATTTGCTGCAGCGCCGGATCGGCCAGGAAAAGGCGAAAAAAGTGATTTGGGAAGGAAAAGTCATGTCCGCTGAAGAGGCAGCCGAAACGGGCATTATCGATGAAGCGGTGCCCGATCTTGCGCTTGCCGTTGACCAAAAAATTACAGAATGGCAGAAAAAACCGGTCCTCGCGATGATCAAAACGAAAAAAATCTATACGGAACTGAACCGCCCTGATTTCAATAAATCATTGGAACTGGAAAAACATGCACAGTGGAAAATGCGCCAGACGAAAGACCACAAGGAAGGCATCCGCGCTTTTGTAGAGAAGCGGGCGCCGCAATTCAAAGGGGAGTGAAAACATGCGCGACTATAAACTGACTGCCTTTGAACCGACAGGAGAAAAGATTCTCGATGAAGGTTTTGAAGCACAGGATGATACGGAAGCGAAGAAAAAAGGGGAGGCGCTTTTAAAAGAAAAAGGCGTCGATGAGAAAACGCACCGTTGCGTATCCCCTGAAGGAAAACTGATTTTGTTCCACCGCTAAAAAGAACCCGGGCCAACCTAGCCCGGGTTCATTTAATGGGAACGGCGCATGCGCTTGCCATTAATGGATATGGACACGCTGCTGCACATCCTGCTTTACGTCCTTTTTTATATCCCGTTTTACTTGCTTAACCTGCTTTACCGCCGCCCTACGGTTCGAAAGCCAGCCAAGGAACAACACCAAAACCGTAAGAATGCCGCCGATCGTATATGTTACCGGCCCGTGTGATATATTCAACCATTTCAGGATTTGTTCATCTTTAAAGAGCATTTCTGCTGCCGTCCAGGCGAGGATGGCGGACCCGACATAGGCAATCCAGCTGTAACGGTTCATCGCTTTTACAATCATCTTTGAACCGAAGATCATGACCGGAATACTGATGGCAACGCCGAGCGCAATCATGCCGATATGTCCGTTTGAAGCACCGGCCAGCGCCACTACATTGTCAAGGCTCATAATCGCATCAGCCATAATAATCGTACCAATCGAAACCAGCAGCCCATTTTTTGCTCTGACGTGGACATTTTCATCTCCGCCGCCGAGCACTTTATATGCGATCCATAGAAGCAAAAGCCCGCCAATGACATTTACATAAGGAATTTTCAGCAAAGCAACGATTGCCATTGCCAGCAGAATTCTTAAAATCACCGCACCGGCTGTCCCCCAGAAAATCGCTTTGTTTTGTTGTTCGCGCTGCAGTTTCCGGGTTGCCATGGCGATCACAACCGCATTGTCGCCCGATAAAATGATATCGATCATAATGATCTTAAGCAGCGCAACAAAAGCTCCGGCAGAAACAACCAACCCAAAGTCAAATATAGATACCGGCAATTGCTTCATTCCCTTCACGTTCTCAATACTAGTTCATTTGACACTATCATAACACAGTCCGATCCGAAAAGTAATAGAATCGCATCGATTTCATCAAATTGGAAATCATTTTTTTCCATCGTTTCCCTGCTTACCCGCCATTTCCTGGTTTTCTTCATTTACGCCAATGAAGACTTATAGTATCCTTATTGGGAGAGTTTTTTGTGAGTGTGATAGAAAAAGGAGTGCGATATGCCGTTATGGTCCAGTCCTTATTGCAAATGAATACCATTTTTATCAGCATTATCATCGAGGCGTTGCCTTTTATTGTGCTGGGTGTGTTCATTTCAGCGGTGATCCAGATGTTTGTCACTGAGGAAATGATTGCAAAAGTTATGCCGAAAAACCGCTTTTTATCCATTGCGTTCGGCACCGGGATGGGCGCGCTTTTTCCAGCCTGTGAATGCGGCATTGTCCCGATTACGGAAAGGCTTGTCCGGAAAAATGTCCCGCTTTCTGCCGCCATCGCTTTTATGCTGACGGGGCCGATTATCAACCCGGTTGTCATTTTTTCTACGTTTGTCGCGTTTGGCGATTCCTGGAAAATGGCACTGCTTCGCTGCGGACTGGCGATTTTTACTGCTGTTTTAACCGCGATTGCGATTTCATATTTTTTTTCCGAAAACCAGCTTCGCGAATTTGTGGAGGCCAAATTGCACCACCACGGGCATGACCACGAAGCACATGATAAACCGAATTTTCTGCAAAAAATCACCGGTACGATCGACCATGCGATTGATGAGTTTTTTTCCGTCGGGAAGTTTCTCGTGTTTGGCGGCCTGATTTCTGCCGCAATGCAGACCTTCTTCCGGACGAGCACGCTGCTGTCGCTCGGGCAGACAAAAATGGCGGCGATTCTAATTATGATGCTGCTTGCTTTTATTATGTCGATCTGTTCCGAGGCGGATGCCTTCATTGCTTCGTCTTTCAACGGGATGTTCGGGACGTCGGCCATCCTTGCGTTTTTAGTATTTGGCGCGATGGTGGATATAAAAAATCTGCTCATGATGATGCATTCCTTTAAAAGAAAATTTGTCTTTTCGATGATCGGGCTGATTATCGTTTTTGTGTTTACGGGTGCATTCTTGATATAGAAGGTGTTTAAAATGTTGCGATTTATCGTTTTGTTCGGCTTCGCGTATTTTTTTATGAAGCTGCACGCGACAGGAGATATTAGCAAATATATTAATATGAAGTATGCGTATTTGTCGTTTTCCATGATTTTTGCGATGGGTTTTTTATGTTTGTACCAGCTCGTGAAATGGGTCAGGGCGGGAAACGAGGTGCATGACCATCATCACGCCGCCTACCACGGCCATTCGCATGAAACGGATGAAAATACATGGTACAAAAAAATGTTTACGTACGGTATGATTTTAATCCCGGTTGTAACGGGCATTTTTCTTCCGGTGGCCACCTTGAATTCCACCGTTGTCAAAGCAAAGGGCTTCCACTTTTCGATGATTGACAATGACAAGGACCAATATGCCAATCACCAGATTTTACGGCCGAATTCCAGCCTTTACTATGATAAGGACCAGTATACAGAAATGGAAAGTTCGGATTTGAAAAAGTACAGTAAATTGCAAAGCATCGTCCTCGATGATGACCATTATTTCCACGGGCTTGAAACGATTTATAATTATCCGGGGAATTTTATCGGCAAAAAAGTGGCAATTAAAGGGTTTGTCTACCGGACGGATGATATTAAAGCGAATCAGCTGTTTGTGCTCCGGTTCGGCATTATCCACTGCATTGCCGATGCCGGCGTATACGGGATGCTCGTTGATTTTCCGGACAATATGGCAAACGTGAAAGAAAATACATGGATTGAGGTTGAAGGAAAACTGGATACGACGTACTATACGCCGTTTAAAGAGAATATCCCGTATTTAAAAGTAACAAGTTACCATAAAAGCAGCGAGCCGAAAGATCCATACGTATACCGGCAATACAATTAAAAAGGTTTGGCATGTTCAGCCATTTTTTTGTTGCCTGAACGTGCCAAACCTTTTATAATGAAGATAGAACATATATTCTATGAAATGCGTTTGATTACGAACAGGTTGGATTTCACAAAAAATGGAAAAATGCCGGTTATTTTTTTACGAAAGAGGGATGTCGTTGAAAAGGATTCGCTTTGTCCATGCGGCCGACCTGCACCTTGACAGTCCGTTTGCGGGGCTCCGCAAGCTTCCGCCGGCGCTGTTTGAACGGGTAAAGGAGAGCACTTTCCGGGCATTTAAAAATCTATGTGACCTTACAATTGAAAAAGAAGCGGATTTCCTGCTGATATGCGGGGATTTATACGACGGGGAAGACCGCAGCCTGAAAGCCCAGGTGAGGCTGAAGAAGCAGTTTGAGCGGCTCCAAGAGGCTGGCATTTCCGTATTTGTGCTGCATGGCAATCACGACCATCTAAGCGGGTCATGGACAAAATTGGACATGCCCGCAAATGTCCGGATATTTTCCGAGCGTGTTGAAGCCAAATCTTTTACAGCTAAAAACGGGTCGAAAGTCCATGTGTACGGGTTCAGTTACCCGAAGCGGCACGTGCTGGAGAACAAAACGGATGAATACAGGAAAACAGGAGATGCTGATTTTCACATCGGCATGTTGCACGGTTACCTTGAAGGCGGGACGAAAATGCACCAGCCTTATGCGCCTTTTGCCTTGCAGGATTTGCTGGAAAAAGGGATGGATTACTGGGCGCTTGGCCATATCCACAAGCAGCAGATTTTACATACGCATCCCTATATCATTTATCCCGGGAATATTCAGGGGAGAAACCGGAAAGAAACGGGTCCGAAAGGCTGTATGGTTACCGAAATGGATCCGCTTGGTACGCATACCGCATTCTATGAGACGGCGGACATTTTATGGGAAAAACGTACCGTTTCCGTAAAAGGCGCAAATGATTTTAATCGTCTGTACACAGTTTGCCGCAATGCCCTTGAAGAAGAAAGGAAAGAGGCACAGGGCGTATTTTTGCAATTGGATATAAAAGATCCGGATCTGCTCGATGATGAAGCGCTTGGAAAAGTGAAAAACGGCGAACTGATGGAAGTGCTACAGGAAGGCGAAGAAGCAGACCGCAATTTTGTCTGGGTACACCGCATCACACTGCCTGAAGATGCCTTTGTCTCCGCACGGGATGACGGCTTTATTTTGCAGGAAATGAAGAAAACGCTGGCACAATTGGAAGAAACCACAGTAGATGAAGCGGTCTCCCCGTTGTACAGCCATATGGTTGCGGGCCGCTACCTGGACTTGGACGGAGATGAAAAGCAGCGGCTTCTGTTGGAAGCGGAAGCGGCTGTTTTTGAGAAGTTGAAAGGCAGGGGGAAACGATGAAAATACGGGAGGTCCATATTTACGGTTTTGGCCGGCTTGTTGATTTTCATATGGAAAATCTTTCGGATCTGCAGGTCATTTACGGGGAAAACGAAGCCGGCAAATCAACCTTCATGGCTTTTATCGAAGCCGTTTTATTCGGGTTTCCTTCAAGACAGCAAAACGGGCAGCACTATGAGCCAAAATTTTCACCGGTGTACGGCGGGAGGCTTGTCCTCGAAACAGAAAAAGACGGAAAAATAACGGTGGAACGGATAAAAGGAAGAGCAGCCGGAGAAGTGTCCGTCACTTTTGCAGATGGCAGAACAGGCGGCGAAGAGGTACTTGCACAAGTTTTAAACGGGCTGAACCGGCAAATGTTCCAGTCCATTTATTCTTTTAATCTGCAAAGCCTCCAGGAAATCCGCAAATTAACAGGCGATGATTTTAGCCGCTATTTATTTGCTGCAGGGACAATCGGGACGGATGCGCTGCTTTCGGCGGAACGGGAACTCGAAAAGGAAATGGAGGCGCGTTTTAAACCGAACGGGCGGAAGCCGGTCTTGAACGTGCAACTCCGGAAACTGCAGGCCATGGAAAAAGAACTGAATCACCTGAAAGCGGAAAACGGCCGTTATGGCGAATGGAAAGCCCGGCTGGCAACGATTGAAGCAGCACAGGAAGAAGCGGAGGCGGAGCTGGAAGCCTTAAGGGGAACGGTTCAGCAGTATGAACATCTCACAAGCCTTTGGCCGCTTTATGCAGAAAGAAAGCATATCAAACTGCAGCTGGCGGAAATCGGTCCCGTCCGCTTTCCCGCTGACGGAATCCGGCGCCTCGACGCGCTGATGTCGGAATGGCGCGCTTCTACCGGGCGCCTGTCAGCCGTTAAAAAACAAAAACAGGTACTGGTGGAAAAAATGGAAGGAGAGCAGCCGGATCCGCTTTTCGTCCGGCATGAAGGGGAGATTAAAAAGCTGCTCGATGACTGGCCGCAATACCGCGGGTGGCAGGCGGAAGCAGAGCGCCTTCAATCTGAACGCGAAATCCTAGACAGCCAAATCTCCGAATTATCGGGCATGCTGCATCTTACGGCATCGCAAGTTGAAAAAGTACCGCAGCTTGACTTAAGCATTGCGGCAAAAGAAAGGCTCAGCACCCTTATCAAGGCGTATGACCATCACCGTTCCCGCAACGATGCTTTACAGGCACAGCTTGAGGACTTGCGGGCTCGGATGAATGCTGTTGAGCAGCAATGCGCACTTTTGGAAAAAGAGCTCGTATCCGAAGAGGCTTTTCGCGATTTATCGGCAAAGCGGCAGGAAAAGGAAAAAAAATCATTGCTTGAAGCCGATATCAGGCGCGGGAAACAGCAGCTTTCCCGCCTGAAAAAAATGGCGGATGAGGCCCGGAAGCCCCCGGTCCTGTTTTTTGGCCTTGCATTATTGTTTCTGATGGCCGGCGTGTGGAGTTTGCTCACAGGGCAATACCTGTTTCTGGGCGTTTTTGTGCTTGGTGCAATCGTGTCAGGCTACCATGCTTTGAAGGGAAAGCGGAACCCGTTTGAAGAAGAAATCCGAGCGCTCGAACAGGAACTGGAGGAAGAGGAAAAAGAGCTGCGGAATTGGAAAGACGGGGACACGGATTGGCATGAATATGAACGGCAGAAACAGCTGCGCGAAAACTGGAAACAGCTCATTCTGAAGCTTGAGGAAGGCGAACAGAACGGCCGGCAAATGCAAAACCGGAAGCAGCGTCTGGAAGCGGAAGAAAGACAGCTGCTGGCAGAAATCAGCCATTTCAGGCAAACTTTGCAATTGGGTGATGGCTTCCGGCCCGGACAGCTGCCCGATGCGTTCCAACTTTTGACGGACTTAAGCGGGAAATTGCGCGAGCGGTCGCGTATCGAAAAGAAACTGGCGCAGCTTTCCGCCTCTCAGTCGGCATTTGCAGAAAGGATGGAAAACCTGTGGTCCCGGCTCCACGTCAACTGGCCATTACGCCAGGAGGGTATCTTGCTGTTGCAGCAGGCGTGTGCGGAACAACAGGAAAGAAAAATCCGCCTGCAGGAATGGGAAAAGAAATGTGCCGAGCTGGAAGAACAATTGCAGCTGCTTGAATCGGAAGCGGAAGCAACAGATAAGGAGATTAAAAAAGTTTTTGCCCTTGCCGGTGCCGCGAATGAGGAAGATTTCCGGAAAGCCGGTAGCCTTTTTCAGCAATACGAAAAGTTGACCGGTCAGCTCGAAATCATAGATTTACGGATCAGCCGGGAAGACCTAGAACGGCTCGAAAGGATAGAAGATGTATCCATATTTGAGCAGGAAAAGCAAAAGCTGGAAGAGAAAATTGCGGAAAAGGCGAACGCGCTTCGCAGTATGAGAAAAGAAGCGGCGGAAATCCGGTTTGAACTGGACAGGCTGGAAAAAGGCGGGACGTTTACCGAAAAACTGCATGAATATTACAGCGCGCTTTCAGATTTCCGGGAAGAAGCTTTCGAATGGGCACGGTTTGCCACGGCGAAACGTTTGCTTTCCGGCATGATGAAGCGGCTCCGGGAAACCCGCTTTCCGCAAGTCCTGAATAAAGCCGAAGCGTATTTGCAATCTTTAACAAACGGATCGTATGTCTCCCTCCATATGGGCGGGGAGGATGGCCGTTTTTACGTTAAACGGCGTGATGATGTGCTGTTTGCTGCAAATGAGCTGAGCCAGGCAACGGCGGAACAGCTGTATATTGCTTTGCGTTTTTCCCTTGCGGAGGCGCTCGGCGGAGAATTCCCGTCACCGGTTGTCATTGATGACGGTTTTGTTAATTTTGATATTTACCGGACAGAGAAAATGGCCCGCTTGCTCGACCAGGTGAGCGAATCGAGGCAGGTGCTGCTTTTTACATGCCAGCAGCCGATGCTCCGGTTTTTTAAAGGCCATGAGGTGAAAACCTTGGGGGCTATACACGGTCAAGAGCTGACAGGTTCTGGAAACATCAGCCGTATTCAGCCGTAAATAAGAGGGGCGGGCCGAATGTCTGTATTTCGACACGGTGGTGAAACGCACAAGCAGTAAACCAGTTTGTCCTGGCCGTAGTCGTCTTTTGCCTAATTTCAACACGGCGGTGAAACGCACAAGCAAAGCCGGTTTAGATCAAAAGCGGATTCCGGCCGGATTATGGTATACTTTAAGACAAATCAATCAGGGGTTAGATCGGAGGATTATTATGGCAAAAGGGCTACTCTACTATGAGGTGGGCGAACAGTTTGACGCGTTTTTGCTCATCAAACACGCAACAAAAGGAATTGCGAGCAACGGCAAACCTTTTTTAACATTGATTTTGCAGGACCGGACCGGGGATATCGAAGCAAAACTCTGGGATGCGACCGAACAGGACGAACAAACATATAAACCGGAGACGATTGTAAAAGTAACTGGGGACATTTTAAATTACCGCGGGCGGCTGCAGCTGAAAATCCGCCAGATCCATCCGGCACAACCGGGGGACGGTGTCCGGATTTCCGATTTTATCGAAACGGCCCCGTTATCGCAGGAAGAAATGATGGGGAAAATCACCCAGTACATTTTTGATATGAAAAATCCAAATATCCAGAGGCTGACCCGGCATCTGCTGAAAAAATACCAGAAGCGGTTCCTTGTCTATCCAGCTGCAACGAAAAACCATCACGAATTCGTATCGGGGCTGGCGTACCATGTTGTCTCCATGCTCGACCTTGCCAAGGCAATCGCGGGCCTTTATCCTTCACTCGACCGGGATTTGTTGTATGCCGGTGTCATTTTGCATGATTTGGGAAAGGTGCAAGAACTGTCCGGCCCGATCTCAACAACTTATACGGCTGAAGGGAATTTGCTCGGCCATATCTCGATTATGGTCACAGAAATTGCAAAAGCAGCGGAGGAACTCGGAATCCACGGGGAAGAAGTCATGGTGCTGGAACATATGGTGATCTCCCACCACGGGAAAGCGGAATGGGGAAGTGCCAAGCCCCCGATGATTAAAGAGGCGGAAATTCTCCACTATATTGATAATATTGATGCGAAAATGAATATGCTTGACCGTGCGCTCCGCAATGTCAAACCGGGCGAGTTCTCGGACCGGATTTATGCACTTGATAACCGTTCTTTTTACAAACCAACGTTTCATCAGTGAGATTCATAGAAACGCAAACGTTTGGAAAGCGCCCGTCTGGTGAAAAACTTTTAAAATGCCTTTCAAAATGAAAGGCATTTTTTAATGGATTCTGCCATACATTATAGCAGGGACAAACCGAAAAGGAGGGGAAAACATGGATTTCCCAATCTGGATTTATTTTGTTGTGGCAGGCATTGTCATATGTGCGTTTATGGCGGTGAAAACAGCCCGGGAAGAACACGAACAGGAACAGGAATGGATTGAAAAAGAAGGGGAAGTTTTTATTGAAAGGATGCATAAAGAAAAAGAATTGCGCAGCGGTGAAGCTGAAAAAGCCCATGAAGCATAACGGCCGTAAAAAAACCGCCCCTAACCGGAAGGGCGGTTTTTTGCGGCATTATTTGCTTGATGAAGTCCCAAGCAGGGTGTCAAAAGTTGTTTTCAAATCTTCATCTTTTACTTTTATGTCAGCCGCTTTTAATTCTTTCTTCAAAACGGACTGGATTTTTTCTGTTGTCACTTTTGATTCTTTATATTGTTTGACGACGTCTTTTTTCATTTCGCTGTACGGTTTTTTCTGTTTTTCGCCGGTCAGCTGAATAATATGGTAGCCGTAAGAAGTCTTAACAGGGCCGCTGATTTCATTGACTTTCAGTTTATAAGCAGCATTTTCAAAATCGCTGTCCATTTCGCCTGCACCGAACCAGCCGAGGTCTCCGCCTTTAGAAGCAGTTGCGGTATCGGTTGAATACTTTTTGGCCAGCGTTGCAAAGTCGGCGCCTTTATCCAGTTGTTTCTTGATATCTTCCGCTTTCGACTTGCTGGAAACAAGAATGTGGCGCGCTTTGATTTTCGGTTTTATGTCATTGTTATAATAATTTTTTAACTGCTTTTCCGTTGGATGTATGGTTGCCTCTGCCGCTTTTTGTTCAAGCAGTCCGATTTTCACACTGTTGCGGAAATCTTTTTCATTTGCATAACCGTATTGCTGCAGCGCTGTATTAAATGAGCTGCCCAATTGTTTTTTTGTATCGTTTACTTGTTTGTCAATTTCGCTCTTTTTGACAGTGTATTTTTTGGAAAGGACTTTTTCAATGGTAAGCTGCTGGAGCACAGTTGAACCATATTTATCCTTCATTGCATTATATAACTCGTCTTTGGTAACATTTCCGGCGTTCGTCTTCACGACGGCGCTATTGCCGCTGTTGCCGCATGCTGCAAGTCCGAACATGCTGCCTGCCAAAACAAGGGATAGTACCCATTTCTTCATTCAAGAACAACTCCTATTCATTTTGTCTTGCAAGAGAGATTTACAACCACTACTATAACATAAATTGAAAGAGAAAAGAAAGGGATTGCCGGGTTTCTTATGGAATTTTCACACCATGCCAATCTTCTTTTCATATGGGGCAGGCGTTTGTAGAAGGCAGGATGGATGTTTGCTGCATATGATATTGCATGGGGTTCCATTGTGAATTTGTGAAATTTAGGCCGGCAAATAGACGGGTGCCTTAACCAATACAGGGGTGGATGAATAATATACTGATGAAACAAGAGGAGGTGGATGGAATGAGCGGAGGAGCAGCTTACGGAGGCGGCTTTGCCTTGCTGGTTGTGTTGTTCATTTTATTGATCATTATTGGTGCATCCTGGGCTTGGTAAAATTTGGGGTCGGCAGCTGCCGGCCTTTCTTGTTGTGTTGTTATTGAGTGCCAAGGTAGGAGGAAAACAGTAAAATGGTCATGAGGATGTTGATCGTCCGAAAAATTCCCGGCCGGTGTTCTTCCGGTATTTCTTTTTTTGTACATAGATGGCTTGTCAATACGTTGATAAAGTATAATATAAAGAAAGCGTAACTGTAAAAAAAACAAGCACATACATGCCGGCCGGCCCCCCTCCCGAAAATTTGCAGTAAAATAAAGGCGGAGCGCGCCGGTTTAGAATCTGGATTCGTAACGTTCCGCCTGTCTTTCGGATGGCAAATGTGTAATGCACGCTGGTCTTTTCCATGCAAGGTGGATGAACGATTATTCATTTTTAACAGGCACTGCCTTGCACCGCTCGTGGCGAATGCCGCGGGGAAGTTTTTAAAGGCCGGGCGGACAATGGGCCTTGCCGGAAAACACGCCCCTATCTAAAACTGAAGCATCCCATGACCGGGGTCGCGCTGTTCTCAGCAGAATCATAAAAACATATAAACGAGGGAACTGAATGGAATCGATTGAACAAAAGCTGGAAAGACTGGAATTTTATCAAACATTGCTTTTAAAAATGATCGGGACCAGCCAATATCCGTTTTTCAGGCTGATTATGGAAAAACAGCTTTCAAAACAGGATATTGAACAATTTTATGCGTTGTGCGATCGTTTGAGCGATGAGCTGAAAGAACAGAAGGCGGACAAATTTGTATATTTTTATCCGCTTTTTCAAAAGTTTAAGGAATCCCTGCATGAAAAACTGCAGCCGGCGGAAGTGATTGCCGCCTGTTTGCAACAAGGGCTGTATCCTGACTTAATGAAGGCATTGAAACGGAATTTGTAGCTGCCCGAAACGGGTCAGAAGCGGTTCAGCGAAGGTTTTCCCAACAGTTCCGTTTCAATGACATCATCCAGCTCCCCATTGAAAATGGAATTTTCTACAATGTCCATAAAATCCTGACCATAAATCTGGCGTACGATCGCAGCCAGTTCCATCATATCCGGAAATTTGCCGTAAAGATCGTAAAGCGGCATCGTGCCTTGTACGACGGTGCTTTTTTTCGGGTTAAACGCTTCCAATGACTTTAAAAAAATCTCTCTTCCTTTATTGGTTAATTGAATATACGTGTTCCGCTTGTCGTTTTCCTTTTTCGAGAATTCGAGCAAGCCGCGCTCCTCAAGCTTTTTCGAAAAATTAAAAGCTGTTGATACGTGCATCACCCCGAATTTTGCCACGTCCGAAATCGATGCGCCCTTTAAATGATAGGCAATCCATAAAATATGATGTTCATTGATGTTCAGATCGAAAGGCTTAATCCATTGCTGCCAGTCTTTTTCAATCGTTTTCCAGAGCGCTTTCGACAATTGCGTGACCCTTTTGCAAAATAGAAGATACTCATTGGTCGTCAACATTTGTTCCGTCATATTTTTCCCATCACCCCTTACCCTATATATTATCATTATGCCAGTAAAATAAAAAGTAATAAAAAACAATTTACTAAATTTTTTTGAAAAGAATAGCAAAGAAAAAGCCCGGAAAGCGGTTGTTGCTTTCCGGACAGCGAAAAGTCAGGAAGATTTTTTCTCCATTTGTTGTTCCATGTTTTCAATCGTTTTCCGGATTTCTTTGATTTCATTTTGCAGGGCGTCTTTGTTTGGCTCAATGCTTTTTTGCCATTCTTCGATACAGTGTTGGATTTCTTCCATTACGTTCGTGGCGACTTTTTTGCCTTCTCTTGAAAAATCTTCGACGGATGCTTTTAAGTCTTTTACATTTTCGGCGATCCTTTTGGCCGATTCAATGAAATCACCGGAATTATTTTTGATGGCTTCCCGTATTCTTTTTCCGGAAGCGGGTGTGGTGAAAAGGACGGAAACAGCGCCTGCTGTTGCTCCAACCAGTAATCCGTAAAATAAACTGGATTTGTTCATGGAATGCACCTCCTGGAATGGTCTTTTATCCTCATGATATAGAATTTGCCAGTCTTTTGCAAAGTTCTCTTTCTTTTTTGCCGGGCTCGTCCAAAGCGATATTCCAAGCTTGACCGCGGATTGTCCTTCACGGGCGGTATGAAGGACAAAAGAGCGGACGCCACGCATCCAACTGTCTTTCATCAGCCCGATGAAAGACAAAACCTGGCCCCCGTGCCGTGGAATTGTCCTTCACAGGCGGTATGAAGGACAAAAGAGCGGGCGGCATGCATCCAACTGTCTTTCATCAGCCCGATGAAAGACAAAACCCGGCCCCCGCACCGCAGAATTGTCCTTCATAAGCGGTATGAAGGACAAAAGAGCGGGTTCGGCGCGTGCCTCTGTTTGTTCTTTACCCGCGTCTGGTACATGTTAATCCGCATCAGGGCATATGATGTAATAGTCCAGGCAGAAAAGAGGGGGAGTTCGTTGGGGCGTGTTGCTTTCTGCTTTTTAATGGCCGGCGTTGTCCTGTTTGCCGCGATGGTCCGGCACATGCTGCTGTACCAGAAAAGAAGAATTTATCCGCCGCGGAAAGTCATAAGAAAAAGGATTGCATTTTTCGGAACGGCCGGAATGGTTTTCCTGCTTCTCGCCGCTCTGTTTCATTTATTTTAGGCTGTGCAAGCGAAAAAAAACCGCCGGAAACCCGGCGGCCATTTTCACGCTTGCATGCTGTGGGCGGCATTTGTGCGCTTTGCAACGGTTGAGATGATCGGAAAAAGAATAAACATCGCAACTGCATTGAGCACGGTTGCCGGCAAAACGACGGTGCCAAACAAAATGGCAAAAGGCCCCGGCAACCCGGCAATAAAGAACGCGGATCCTAAGAAAATGATGCCTGAAATCAGTGTGCCGATGGCCGTGAATACAATCAGTGCCGGCAGCTTTTTTGCCAGTTTTCCGGAAGCGAGAAGCAAACCGTAAAAAGCAAAAGAAGTGATGCATTTATCGATGATGTTCGGGAAAAAACCGCCCGGGAAACTGGTGGTCAGGCCGGAAATGATGCCGGTCAGCACACCAAGCAACAGTACGTATTTTTTCTCCCTGAACAAAATAATGCCGATAAACATCATAGTAAGCATCATATCCGGTTTCATCCCGAACACGAAGCCCGGAATCACCGTGTGTAATACCGTGCCGATCCCAACAAGCAACGCCAAGCTGACAAGTGATTTTGTCTTCATCTGTCTCCACTCTCCTATTCTCATCTCATCTGGTGCTTTCCCGACGTACCCTCATGGCCGGCGGCGAAAGATTAACCTTATTATAGCATGCAGCCGGAAAAAGTGACGCATGTTTTGATCAAATTGGGCGCAACAAAAAATGGCAGCCCAAATGGCCGCTGAAAAAAATAAGCGCGAACCCGGCTGCAAAAACGCAAAAGTGGGCTTATTCAGTGGCACTACCCGGTGCAACTTATATTTTTTTGGAAATCTCCGTGGCGATTTGCTGGAGGTCCTCCTGGCTGTAATCTTTTTCATGTGTTTTCCAGACTGCCCCGAAGCCGTCTCCTTTTCCATATCGCGGGATCAGGTGCATATGATAATGGAATACAGACTGGCCGGCAATCTCGCCATTATTGTTCAACACATTGAGCCCCACAGGCTGGAATGCCGCTTTCAATGCATTGGCTACGACAGGGACGGATTCAAAGAAATTGCGGGCAATCTCCGGCGTCAGTTCGTAGACATTCTCTTTATGTATTTTCGGGACAATCAGGGTATGGCCCTTTGTCACCTGGCTGATGTCAAGAAAAGCGTATACATGCTCATTTTCGTACACTTTTGCACTCGGGATTTCACCGTTTATAATCTTGCAAAAAATACACATTTTGATCAACCTTTCCATTTTTTTGATTTCATTATAACGGATGAAAAGGCGAAAGAAAAGGAAACGGGGCGGAAATCTGCGTTTCCGCCCCGCTCTGCAGGGTTTTTCAACTAGCCGAAAAGCACCTTTGATCAACACTTCATTTACGAATGATATGGTTGATAATGGGCTTCCTCAACTTTTTCCAACGCGATCATCCCCTTATTGGGTAACGTTTAAAGTGCATCACCTTTAAACAGATTCACCGCCAGCACCTCATGAAAAGGGTGCCTGGAAGTCGGTTATGGCTAATGTAAAGCATCGTTACTGGTCTTTGACAACCACCCCGATTGCTTGTTTTTCCCCTGCAAGTATAGGATGGGCAAATGGTTGGAATCTATACATGCGCATTGCAAAAATTTTTCAGGCGCGCAGTTGGCATTCAGTCACGAACGCTTTCATGGTACAATAAAGGGTACAGATCAGAACTTTTGACATAAAGGGGTTCTTTAGATGACATTATTGGAAGTGGCGTCCTTAACAGGTGGATATACGAAAAAACCTGTGATTCAAGATGTTTCATTTACAGTAGAAGCGGGGCAGCTGATCGGGCTGATCGGCTTAAACGGCGCCGGAAAAAGTACGACCATCCGGCATATTATCGGGTTAATGGAACCGAAAAAAGGGCGGATCACGATCAACGGCAAAAACTTAAACGCGGATCCGGACGCTTATCGGAAGCAGTTTTCGTACATACCGGAAACCCCGATTTTATATGAGGAACTGACGCTGGAAGAACATTTAAAACTGGCGGCAATGGCATATGGCATCGATGAAAAAACCTATGCGGACAGAACCGCGCCTTTATTAAAGGAATTCCGCCTGCATAAAAAGCTCGGCTGGTTTCCGGCCAATTTTTCAAAAGGCATGAAGCAAAAGGTGATGATTATGTGCGCCTTTTTAGTCCAGCCGAGCCTGTACATTATTGACGAGCCTTTTCTCGGCCTCGACCCGCTCGGCATCCAGTCACTGCTGGATTTGATGGGCACGATGAAGAAAAAGGGGGCGGGCATCCTGATGTCCACCCACATTCTTGCAACGGCAGAACGGTATTGCGACGGATTCATCATTTTGCATAACGGGCGGATCCGTGCGAAAGGAACATTAGAAGAGCTGCAGCAGCAATTTTCGATGCCCGGCGCAACATTGGATGATTTGTATATCCAATTGACAAAGGAAGATGACGATGAACGAAATTGACCGCCTTTGGAAAGAAAGATTTGCTTCCTACTTACAAAACCTAAGGCGCTATACACGGTATATTTTTAATGACCATTTGCTGTTTGTGCTGATTTTCGGGCTCGGTGCCGCCGCTTTTTATTACAGCCGCTGGGTGAAGCATCTCAGTCCAGATTTTCCCGTTGCCCTTGTAATGGGCCTTTTGCTCGGGTTGTTTCTGGCGGCGAGCCCGGTGTACACGCTGTTAAAAGAAGCGGACCGGGTGTTTCTTATCCCGATGGAAATGCGGATGCGCCCGTTTTTTAAAAAAGCGATCCTGTTTTCCTTCAGCATTCAGGCTTATCTGCTTCTGTTTGTGCTTGCCGCTTTGATGCCGATGTATGCGGCTGTTACGGGGCACGGATTCGGCCGTTTTTTTGGTCTGCTGATCCTGCTGCTCGTGTTAAAAATGTGGAACCTGCTTTTGAGCTGGAACGTGTATAAACTGCCGGAGCCGTATGCCCCTGTTTTCGACTGGATCATCCGGTTTGCATTAAGCGCCGCGTTTGTGTTTCTCGTTGTCAATGAGGCAAACCTCTTTCTTGTGGTCATTCTGGCTGTCGTTATGCTCGGCTTGTTTCTGTATTTTTACCGGCTCGCCCAAAAACGGACACTCAGATGGGATGCGCTCATTGAACGCGAAGAAAGGCGGCTAATGGGTTTTTACCGGTTTGCAAATCTGTTTGCTGATGTGCCGGAACTAAAAAGGCAGGTCAAACGGCGCAAATGGCTCGATCCGCTCCTCGCTGGCATCCGATATGGCCAGGAACATACGTATCAATACTTGTTTGCCCGCACGTTCCTCAGGACAAGCCAGTATTTCGGGCTTTTTGTCCGGCTGACCGCAATCGGGGCCGTGCTGCTGTTTTTCAGCCATGAACGGGTGCTCGCGCTCGTTCTTGCCGTCGTGTTTATTTATTTGACAGCTTTCCAAATGATTCCGATGATCGGCTCCCACGATTTAAAAATCTGGCTACGCCTCTATCCGGTGCCCCGCAAGTTGAAAGAAACGTCTTTTATCCGGCTGCTTGCAGTCTGCCTGTATGTGCAGACGGTCATTTTTGCAGCGGCGGCCGCATTGAACGGCTTGTGGATGAACGGTCTTCTCGTCCTTGTAGCAGGCGCTGTATTTTCCTGGCTGCTTGTCGCCTGGTATGTCCCCGGAAAAATTCGGCGCCAGTAACGCCGGCGTAAACTTAAAAAATGGCACAGGCTCTCCTTGTAAGCGGCGGTTCAGTTGCGCAGGTGGCAGCCTGCCCGTAAACATGAAAAACGGCACAAGCTGGAGAGCCTGTGCCGTTTTTCATGTCCAACCGTCCCATTTGAATGCGTCCGTCTATGGCGTTTTCAGCCACTGGCCAAAAAGCCACCCCTTGTCTTTAGAGATTGCAGGCTTTTGCTGAAAAAACGGAACCCCACGCCTGCAGCGGTTTTTCAAAACGCCCGGATTGCCGGGGAAAATAAAACCAGGCCGGCAACGTTGATGCTTGAGCATTTTCAGACGTTCTGGTACCGGATGGCTGCTGCACCCAAAGTTTTGGCGGCAATAAGCATCGCTTTTTCATGGATGTCAAAGCGCGGATGGTGATGCGGATAGGCCGGGTCGGCTTTTTCCGGGTCCGCCCCTGTAAAGAAAAAGACGCCTTTTACATGCTGTAAATAATAGGCAAAATCTTCCCCGATCATTGACGGGTCGACTTCTTCCACATTGGTGACACCTTCGATTTCTTTTGCGCAGTCGGCCAAAAATGCTGTTTCAGCCTCATGGTTCACAACCGGCGGATATCCGCGGAAATAGTGATAATCATATGTGCAGTCCGCCGCCAGGCATGTGCCTTGGATGATCCTTTCGATTTCTTTTTCCACCCTGTCCCGCACATCTTCGTCAAATGTCCGGACCGTGCCCGTGATTTTCGCCGTATCGGCAATGATATTGAAAGCATCGCCGGATGAAAAGGACCCGACCGTTAAAACCGCGGACCGGATCGGATTAATCCGGCGGCTGATGACTTGCTGAAGATTCGTGACAAGTTGCGCCCCGACTACGACCGCGTCTTTCGAAAGATGGGGCTGGGCGCCGTGCCCGCCATGGCCTTGGATCGTCACTTCAAACCGGTCGGCAGCCGCCATAAACGGCCCTCTCCGGTATTGGATATGTCCAACCGGGACCGTTGCCCATAAGTGTGTGCCGAAAATGGCATCCACGCCTTCGAGGCAGCCATCTTCGATCATGGCTTTTGCCCCGCCTGGCGCGTATTCTTCGGCATGTTGATGGATGAAAACATACTCGCCTTCCAATTCATCTTTCAATTCATGTATCGCTTTGGCGAGCATCAGCAGTGTCGCCGTATGCCCGTCGTGTCCGCATGCGTGCATCACACCCGGCACCTGTGATTGATAGGGCACATCATTTTCCTCCTGGATCGGCAGCGCATCAAAATCGGCTCGGAGCGCGATGGTTTTCCCTGGCTTTGCGCCTTTTACACGGGCGACGACACCGTTTCCGCCGACATGTTCGCGCGGCCGGATGCCGAGGTTTTTGTAAAAATCAGCGATATAGCGGGCTGTTTCCACTTCTTTAAAGGACAATTCCGGGTGCATATGGAGATATCTTCTTGTCTCCACCATTTCCGGGTACAAACCGTCCAGTTTTTTATGTATTTTTTCCAACACTGTCATCTGCGATTCCCCCAACCAGTTATTTTTACTATTATACCATAATTGTGAAAAAGTCTGCTGCTTTATCGCGGTAACAGCAAAAAGAAGCGGCACCTGCAGATGCAGGCTGCCGCTGTTGACGCCTTACTACATCATTTACCGCACCGTGTCAAAACGGGCCGCTGTTGGCCTGTGCGAATGGGGAGATCGCAGCTTCAGCCGTCCCGTTTCCGGTCTGCCTGGACATGGACATGGGTCAGATTAGAAACATCGCGACAATGGTTGTCACAATGAGACCGGTGATGACAGGGATTACATTGCGTCTTGCCAGTTCAAACGGGTCGACATTGCAAATAGCGGCAGCTGGAATTAATGCCCACGGAATGATTGTTCCCCCGCCAACGAAAATTGCGGCAATTTGCCCGAGTGCGGTCAGGGTGGCGGCTCCCGAACCAATCGCATGGGCAAACAGTGCTGCAATTGAGCCGGCGAGTGAAATGCCGGAAAACCCCGATCCGTCAAGACCGGTAATGACGCCAACTCCGGCTGTTGTCAGTGCGCCGATTTCTTTTGAGACCGGCATAACCGATGCCAGGGCGCTGCCAAGATCATTCACAATTCCTTGGGAAGCGTCCGGCAGATCGGCATGGATCATCGTATGGAAACCGTCGCCGCCAAGATAGAAAAACGCGGCAATCGGAATGACGGGGCCGAACACCTGGAAACCGAACTGCAGACCGTCTATCAAATATTTTGTTACTTTTTCAAGGCCGTTTTTATGGGAACCGGCCATTGTAATGAGAAGCAGGATCATGATTGAGGTGCCGCCAACGAGTGCGGTTGCCGCATCCCCCTGCAAATGAAAAAGAACCATGGCAACGATGTCAAGGATGAAAAAAACAGGAATGAAAAGAGCAAAAAGTTTTTTGTATACCGGCTTGAGCCTGGGGACTTTTGCATCAGGCGGTGCGGTGCGGCCGGCCGGGTTCTCCCCGGCAGCAAGCAAGCCTTTTTTCATATCGCGTTTAAGCAGCAGAAAAGCGGTAACGGTCGTCACCACGCCCATCACGATGACGAGTGGCACGCTTGCTTCTATTACGGACGATACGGGAATGCCGGCACCGTCAGCTGTCAGTTTCGGCGCCCCCTGGATGACATAGTCGCCGGAGAGGGCGATCCCGTGCCCGAACAAGTTCATTGCGACAGCTACACCGATCGCCGGCAGCCCGACCCGGAGTGCAACCGGCAAAAGCACAGCCCCCATCAGTGCGACAGCAGGGGAAGGCCAAAAGAAAGTGGAGATAAACAGCATTAAAAAGCCGATGATCCAAAAAGCGAGATTCGGCCCTTTTATCAGCTTTGCGAACGGGGCCACCATCACATCATTGATCCCGGTATCAAGCATGCTCCTGCTCATTGAGACGATAATGGAAATGACAAGAATGATGGGCAGCAATTCTTTGATCGCAAATACAAAGCTTGTAAAAATACCGCTGACAGACGCAGTGAACGATCCCGTTGCAATCCATGCAATGATGAAAATGCCGGCAATACATACAAGGGACGTATCCTTTTTCAGTACCATCATCAGGATAATGAAAAAAATAAACATCAAATATACAAAGTGAATGGCAGTCAGATCAATGCCCATTTCCATTGCCCCCTTCTTGATGCAGCATATGGCGGGGGCAATAAATGGGTGACTGTCACGATCAGAGTGCTTATGGCAATATTATCTGCGTAAATCCGAATGGTAACAATAACAGATCCCGGCTGCCTAAGCAGGCGGCCGGGATCTGTTTATCCTTCCTCTTCATCTTGCGGGATGACATATTCTTTTGTAAAAGCAGGGGCATCGTATGTGCTTTTGTTTGTGCCGATTTCATCCAGATCCAGGCTATGGATAAGCAAATAGTCAATGGAACGCTTCCATCTTTCGAAACTTTCTTTGTCTTTCCAGCCGGTAATGGCGATATACGTATCCCCTTTTACCGGGCGGAGGAGCCGGTATGCTGCAAAACCGGGCTTATTCTCTATGGCCGGGGTGTTTTTTTTGAAGTGGAATTCGTAAACCGGTTTTCCTTCATCCGGAATCGGAAGATGGGTAAAAATGAAGAATATGCCGTCTTCCAAATTCCCGTTGGAGGCAGCTAGCTGATAACGGCGTGGCGAGGCAAAAACGGTTTTCCCCTCCGTTTCGTGCAGCAACAGGGCATGTTCCGGGTTTTGCAACAGCACCATCTTTTCATCGGGATATTTTTCCTTTATTTTTAAGAGAAAATCATAAGTACCCGTTGTGACGTAGACATTCATTTCTATCACCCCTCTCTACTTCCAGTTTAACCTATATCTTTCCGCTGTTCAATTTGTAAAGTTTTGCAAAATAAAGACGGCGGCCGAAAGCGAATAGAAATAGGAAGCGGCTCACGCCTTTTCATCTTTTCTGTCTGTGCCGGAGAGGCGATGGGGGAAGGAAGCGGCACAAAATGGAATAATAATGAAAAAACCGGGTAAAAATCGGACATAGCCTGTATTTCGCGTACAACCCTAAGGAAAAGCAAAATACGGCAAATTTGTGACAGTTGAAAGAGCTGGCTGCACAATGCTTTTTAAAACGATTATAGTAAAAAAAGATATTACCCTTTCAGGATAAAATAGTTTTTATTTGAAAAGAATTATTATAAAATAAATGGTGACTGTGTGGCGTGAGGAGGATAACATTTGAAGAAAAAAATCCTAAACGATTCCCTTTTAAAAGCGGCCAGGGGAGAACAGACAGGCCGCGTCCCCGTCTGGTATATGCGGCAGGCCGGCAGATCCCAGCCTGAATACCGGAAACTGAAAGAAAAATATTCTCTGTTCGACATCACGCATCAGCCGGAACTGTGCGCATATGTGACAAGGCTGCCGGTAGAGCATTACGATGTGGATGCCGCCATTCTTTATAAAGATATCATGACGCCGCTCCCCGCCCTCGGTGTGGAAGTTGAAATCCTCAAAGGAGCAGGCCCTGTCATACATAACTCGATTTCTTCGTTAAAAGATGTGGAAAAATTGGGGGAGTTGCATCCGGAAGAAGATGTTCCCTATGTGCTGGAGACGATCCGGCTGTTAACGGAGGAACAATTGGCGGTTCCGTTGATCGGATTTTCCGGCGCGCCTTTTACTCTGGCCAGTTATATGATTGAAGGCGGGCCTTCAAAAGATTATAGAAAAACAAAAGCGTTTATGTATACAGAACCAAAAGCGTGGTTTGCGCTGATGGAAAAACTGGCGGACATGATCATCGTGTATGTAAAAGCACAAATCAAAGCCGGTGCCAGCGCCATTCAAATATTCGATTCATGGGTGGGCGCTTTAAATGCAGCGGATTACCGCAATTATATAAAACCTGTAATGGAACGGATATTTACCGCATTGCGAACAGAAAATGCCCCGTTCATCCTGTTCGGTGTCGGGGCCGGGCATCTGGCGCTAGAATGGAACAGCCTGCCAATTGATGTGGTTGGCCTCGACTGGCGGCTGCCAATCCAAAAAGCGCGCGCGCTCGGCGTGACAAAAGCAATCCAGGGGAATCTTGACCCCGCCGTGCTCTTGTCCCCGTGGGAAGTTATTCAAGAAAAGGCGGCCGCCATACTGGACGAAGGCATGGCGCAGCCGGGTTACATCTTTAACCTCGGGCACGGCGTCACCCCTGATGTCCGTCCGGAAACATTAAAAAGGCTGACAACGTTTATTCATGAATACAGCGAAAGAAAACAACAGGAGGAAGCATAATGGAAAAGAAAAAAATCGGACTGCTTGTCATGGCGTACGGCACGCCGTATAAAGAAGAAGATATTGAGCGTTACTATACCCATATCCGGCACGGGAGAAGGCCCCAGGATGAGATGCTGGAAGATTTGAAACGCCGGTATAAAGCAATCGGAGGTCTGTCCCCGCTTGCCAAAATAACAGAAAACCAGACATATGCGCTTGAAGCGAGGCTGAATGAACGGACGGACGGAGCGGAATTTAAAGCTTATATCGGCTTAAAACATATTGAACCTTTTATTGAAGATGCCGTCAAACAAATGCATGATGACGGTATTGAAGAAGCGGTATCGATCGTGCTTGCGCCACATTACTCGGCTTTTAGCGTGAAATCGTACAACGAAAGGGCGAAAGAAGCAGCGGCAAAACTGGGTGGGCCCGCCATCCAATCGGTCGAAAGCTGGTATGATGAACCGAAATTTGTCGATTTTTGGGCACAGCAACTTCAGAAAACGTATGCTACAATGAGTGAAGAAGAACGTGCGTCTTCCTGCCTGATTGTATCGGCCCACAGCCTCCCGGAAAAAATTTTGCAGTACGGCGACCCGTATCCGGAACAAATCCGGGAAACAGCTGATCTGATTGCGGAGGCAGCGGGCGTCCAGGCGTATGCAGTCGGCTGGCAAAGTGCAGGCAATACGCCGGATCCGTGGCTCGGCCCCGATGTGCAGGACCTTACAAGAACGCTGTATGAAAAACATCATTATAAGGCTTTCATTTATGCTCCGGTCGGGTTCGTTGCGGAACATCTGGAAGTTTTATATGATAATGATTATGAGTGCAAGGCAGTTTGCGATGCAGTCGGCGCATCGTATTATCGCCCGGAAATGCCGAATGACAACCCGGCTTTTATTGATGCGCTGGCTGAGGCCGTTTTGAAAAAAACAAAATTCGGTTTACTGCCGCAAGAATAGGCAGCCGCCGGAGATTTTTAACGTATTTCCATAAAACATGACATTATTGCCAAAGAAGGTGCTGACCATGGCCGGAAACAGAAAAAAAGTAGCTGTACTTGGCGGCGGAATCACCGGCTTGACAGCTGCTTATTATTTGCGGCGCCTTGTTGAGGACCAACAGCTGCCGCTTGATGTGATATTGTTGGAAAAAGGGCGCCGGCTTGGCGGCAAAATCCAGACGGTCAGGCGTGCCGGATTTGTCATTGAACGCGGGCCGGATTCTTTTCTGGCAAGAAAGCAAAGCGCTTTGCATCTGGCAGAAGATCTCGGGCTTTCGCCTTCCCTCGTATCCAATGCGACAGGCAAATCTTATATTTTATTAAACCAACAGCTCTATCCGGTGCCAAGAGGGTCTGTGATGGGCATTCCGACAAGATTAGCGCCTTTTTTTGCTTCTCCTTTGTTTTCCGTTACCGGCAAAATCCGGGCGCTCTGCGATTTGATCCTGCCCCGGAAAAATACCGGTGAAGACCAGTCAGTCGGGGATTTTGTCCGCTACCGGCTCGGTGAAGAAGTGCTGGAAAACCTTGTTGAACCATTATTGTTCGGGGTATATGCCGGGGATGTCGACGAGCTGAGCGTGCTGGCAACGCAGCCTCAATTTTTCGAGGCTGTCCAAAAGCACCGCAGCCTGATCCTCGGCATGAAAAAAGTAGCAGCGGAATTTGCGCAAGACTCCAGGCCTACCCGGAAAAAGGGGGCTTTTTTAACCTTTCAAAACGGCCTTGAAACGCTCGTTGAAGCACTTGAGGAAAAAATCGGCGCTGAGGCAGTCATGAAGGGTGTGACGGTGGACGCGATTGAAAAAAGCGCGGGCGGCGGGGATTACAGGATCACATTGACAAATGGAACCCACATGAAAGCGGATTATATTATTTCAGCCCTCCCCCATTTTTCGCTCCCCCATATTTTTTCAAAGTATGCTTTTTTTGCGCCGCTCGAAAAGGTGCCATCCACGTCCGTCGCAACCGTATCGATGGCGTTTCCGGAGAGCGCGGTAAAAAAAGACATTGACGGGACAGGCTTTGTGGTGACGAGAAACAGTGATTATACAATTACAGCCTGCACGTGGACGCATAAAAAATGGCCGCACACCGCACCGGAAGGAAAAGCGTTGCTGCGTTGTTATATCGGCCGGTCGGCGGAAGCCGCGGTCGTCGATCTCGCAGATGACAGGATCCAGAAAATCGTGCTGGAAGATTTGAATAAAATCATGGAAATTACAGCAGAACCGGAGTTTACGGTTGTTTCCCGCTGGAAATATGCAATGCCGCAATATACGGTAGGCCATAAAGAAAGAATGGATAAGATTTTAGCGGCAGCCAAACATGAATTGCCGGGCATTTCTTTTGCCGGCAGCTCGTTTAACGGGGTCGGCGTGCCGGACTGCATCTCCCAGGGAAGGGCGGCGGTTGGCGAGATGCTCCGGTACTTCCGGCTTCGGGCTGAATTTTAATAGGTGATGAAGAAAGCGGCATGGTGCATTCGGCTGGCACCTGCCGTTTTTATTGTCACGGAAACGGAAATGAGGGATGTGTAAAATCTTTTCCGGCGCGTTGCCATGCAAGTATGGCGCAGCGGCGGGAGATCATTCCCAACGAAGGAATGCTTTTACTTGAAGAAACGAATGAAAAATGCGCCAATGAAAAGCACTGCAGAGACTTGGCCGGAAGCATCATGGTTCCCGGATAACAAATACTTGATGTTCAGGAGGAAACGTGGTATATTACTTTTTGTACGAAAATGACCAAAAAACCAAATCAGTCACTCGTTCTAACGGGAGGTGGAAAGCTTGGAAACGGACCGCAGGCTGCAAATATTAAACGCTGCTACAAAATCTTTTGCCCAGTATGGTTATAAAGCGACAACAATGGATTTGATCGCCAAAATGGTCAACGTCGGAAAGGGGACCATTTACAATTTTTTTCGCAATAAAGAAGAATTATTCCATGAAATCATTGCCCGCCTGATTGATGAAATGGAGCAGGTGGCGGAAGCGTCAATGGATCCGGAAGCTTCTTTTTATGCCAATCTGCATTCCGCCCTGTTCAGCATTCTTGAATTCCGCAAAACCCATCAGCTGACGCTTAAATTATTCGAAGAGCAGAAAGAAATGGGAACGCCGGCCGTCAATGACATGGTCGAGAAAATTGAAGAGAAGATCATTGACTACCTGAAAGGAATGCTGGAACGGGCGATACAGGCGGGGAAAATCAAACCGTGCAATCCGGAGTTGACCGCTTTTATCATGTTTAAACTGTATGCCGCCATTATTTTTGACTGGGAAAAACACCATGATTCTCTGTCAAAGGAAGAAATTGCGGAGGCGTTTGAACTGTATTTGTTAAAAGGGCTGCAGAACTGATTTTTCGGCTGGAAAAGGAGGTATTTTAGATGGACAATTTATGGTTCGCGGAAATACGGAGTATTTTACGTTCGCCGAAAAAGCTGATTGAAACGGCAGCCATTATTCTTGTGCCAATTTTATATGCCGGCATGTTTATCTGGTCTTTTTGGGATCCGTACGGGCATCTCGAAAAATTGCCGGTTGCCGTTGTAAATGAAGACAAAGGGGCACAAATGGAGGGGGAACATCTCGCCCTCGGGGATAAGCTCGTCAAAAATTTAAAAGAAAAGGACAGCTTTGATTTTCACTTTGTCGATCAGCAAACGGCGGAGAAAAAACTGAAAGATAACCAATATTATATGATTATAGAGATCCCTGAAGATTTCTCTAAAAACGCAACCACTTTACTGGATAAAAACCCACAAAAATTGCAGCTGAACTATATTCAAAACCAGGCAATGAACTATACTTCTTCCAAAATTGAAGAATCTGCAATGACAAAAATAAAATCGAGCGTTGCGGAACAGGTGACAAAAACGTATGCGGAAGAAGTATTCGGCAAAGTGAAAGAAATGGCAAACGGCTACCGGTCTGCCGGAAACGGGGCAAAAAGCCTTGCCAAAGGAAGCGGCAAACTAAAAGACGGCGCTGTTGTCTTAAGAAAAGGAACGGAAAATTTGTTGACCGGCGCTACCGCCCTGAACGACGGCATCGGCCGGGTCCATAACGGGGCGGCTGATTTAAACAAGGGCGCTTTGAAACTGTATAACGGTTCACGCACGCTCGGCGAAGGGATCGCCCAGGCTGACAGCGGCGCCGTTTCCTTGAAAAACCATTTGGCCCAATTGGCGGCAAGCTCGGTTACTTTTTCAAACGGGCTGTCGGAGGCAAAATCGGGTGCGGATAAGGTAGCAAACGGTTCAAAAACGCTGGCCTCGGGTATGAACCAGCTTGCCTCGGCAAGCGGCCAGTTGCTTGATGCGTCGAAACAGCTTCAAACGGGAGCCGGCAAGGTGGCAGACGGGAGCGCCAAATTAAGTAACGGCTTAAATGGGGTAAACAGCCAGCTTCCGGCGTTAACGAGCGGCGTGAAAGAGCTGCAACAACAGCTGCCTGAAAAGCTTGCAGCGGGCATTGCAACCCAGATGGAGAAAAACATGAAGGAAAACATGGAGACCAGGCTTACCAGCCTTCAGCCGCAAATCGATGCGATGAGCGGTAGCATGTTTAAACAGCAAAAGGACCAGGCAGAACACCTGCTCAGCCAGTTAGAACAAGTGCTGCCAGCTAAAACGTATCAGACGGTTTCCGACAAAGTCTTGAGTAATTATACAAATGAAAAGAAACAGGAATTCCAAAAAGCATTCCAAGACGAGGTCAAAAAGCAGCTTTCGGCCTCGTTAACCAGCGGGTCTGCATCTTCGCAAGCCGCTTTGCAAAGCCAGATTCAACAGGCGATTGCTCCATACTTTTCTGATCTGAACAAAGGGCTTGGAAAAGTAGGCAGCGGGATTGGCGAACTCGCCAAAGGCGCCAATAGTTTGAATGAAGGCGCACAGCAACTTGCAAGCGGCCAAAATGCATTCGTCAAAAATGCAACCATTTTTAATGATAAACTGCAACAAGCTGCATCCGGCGCAAACAGCCTCGAATCCGGGGCAACGGCGGTTGCATCCGGGCTCGGGCAGCTTTCCGGCGGTTCAGGCCAGCTCGTAAACGGAACGAAACAACTGGCAGAAGGTTCAAGCGCGCTTGCAGAAGGGACCGGAAAACTGGCAGAAGGTTCAAATGAATTGACGAACGGTACACAATCACTTGCGAACGGCTCAAGCGTGCTCGTAAAAGGCACGTCCCAATTATTAAATGGCGCAGGCCAGTTGCAAAGCGGAAGCAAGCAGTTGAACAACGGTGCGGGCAGCCTTGTTTCCGGCACGGGCCAATTAAATGCCGGCGCAGATAAACTGAGCAATAAACTTGGCAAAGCGGCTGACCAGGCCGGGGCCATCAATCCGACCGACGCCACTTATAATATGATGAGCAGCCCGGTCCGGCTGAACCATGATGCTGTGACAAAAGTGCCGAACTATGGTACCGGACTTGCTCCGTATTTCTTATCGCTCGGGCTTTTTGTCGGCGGATTATTGCTGACAATTATCTACAATGTAAAAGACCCGGCAATCATGCCGAAAAACGGGGTAACCTGGTTTCTTGGAAAATTCGGCGTCATGGCACTGATCGGCATCTTACAATCGCTTTTGGCAGATTTCATTCTGCTTGATCTGCTGAAATTGCATGTGCAAAGTGTGCCGCTGTTTATCATTGCAACCATTGTGACGAGCCTGACTTATATGGCGATCATCCAATTTTTGGTTGCGGCATTCGCGAACCCGGGCAGGTACATTGCGGTCATCATTTTGATTTTGCAACTGACGACAAGCGCAGGCACCTTCCCGCTCGAATTGATTCCAAAGCCGCTTCAGGCTGTCCATGACCTGATGCCGATGACATATTCGCTGCAAATGTTTAAAGCGGTGATTTCAAGCGGTGATTTCAGTTTCATGTGGCAAAATGCCGATAAGCTTTCGGCCTTTTTTGCGGCGTTTATCTTTCTTTCCCTTCTCTACTTTGTTGTGAAATTTAGACGCCTTCATAAGATGGTAGAAAAGGAGGGGGCAGCCTCTCCGATGGAAGCATAAGAGATTTGCTGTGAAAGCGGCAGGACGAAGCCATTTTGGCCGGTCCTGCTGTTTTTTTTATGGCTGTATTTGTAAACAGAGCTGCATGCCGGTCTTTGCATCTCAAGCGGCTTGCCGGAAATTGCTGTAAAAGGCAGGTTTCCACCGTTTTTCCATGTGAAGCGATCACAAAGGCAAACCTTTTTCCTAAAACAATGATAAAACTTTCACAAACTTGTCATGAACGGATATAAAAGCGCTTTCTGCAGGGGCTTATAATAAGATTAAGGATGGTGTAAAGGAAAGGGTGAGAGAGGTGGGCTACGAACGATTGGCCAGGAAACTGGTGCAGCTTTCGGGAGGCGAGGAAAATATTCAAGCGGTTTTCCACTGTTCAACAAGGCTTCACTTTAAATTAAAAGACCCCGGGCAGGTAAAAAAAGCGGCGGCAGAGGAGCTTGACGGGGTGGTCTCAGCCGCTGTTTCCGGCGGGTATTTTCATATTGTGACAGGGATAAATGCCGGGGAAGTGCACAATGACATGTTAAAATATATGCGTATTGGCCGGATGGAAAGCGGGGATCGGGAAGAAACATCCGGCTTTGAAAACCCGGCCATGCAGCCGGGCAGATCAACCAGACGCCTGGATGCGGCCGAAACATCCGGCCTTGAGGATCAATTGTTTCATCAGATGATGGACACGGCGGCATCCATTTTTAATGCCCGGGGCGGCGGCGAGCCGGTTATGGTTGTTTTATTCGGGTACAAAAACAAAGAACCGGCCATTGCCGGGGGCATCCCGCATAAGACAACGGAAGAACCGGTGCGGTATCAGAAAAGGGAAATGATCGCCAGCCCGTTTACAGGGGAGACGATTCCGCTTGAACAAGTCAATGATCCTGCATTTTCTTCCGGCATGCTCGGCAAAGGGGTCGGCATTAAGCCTTCTGTCGGCAAGCTTTTTGCGCCGGTCAGCGGGACGGTAACGGCGGTGTTCCCAAGCGGGCATGCGATCGGCATCACGTCCACAACCGGCATTCAAATTTTGATTCATATCGGCATTGATACGGTCCGGCTCGAAGGAAAATATTATCATGTCCATGTGAAAAAAGGCCAGCCGGTTGAAAAAGGCGAAGTGTTAATCGAATTTGATATCCCTGAAATTGAAGCAGCCGGATACGATTTAACTTCTCCGGTTGTGATCACGAACTCGGATAATTATTTTGAGGTGCTGGAAACCGACCGGAAAAAAGTCGATGCCAGTGACCAGCTGATGACAATTGTCGGTTAAAACACAAACAGGGCGCCGCATGCGGCGCCCTGTTTGTCAGTAAACGATATCCACCTGATGATCTTTGAAAAAACGGAGCCATTCGTCACTCGGTTTTTCATCTGTGACCACAAAGTCAACAGCCGAAAAATCTGCAAAATGGACAAAAGCAATTTTGTCGAATTTACTTTTATCAGCAAGCAGAATGGCTTTATTTGCCTGTTTGAGCATTTCCTTTTTAATATGGCTTTCCGCTTCATTCGAGTCGGTGATCCCCCGCACCATAGAAATGCCTTTGCAACTGAACAGCGCCACATCGACATTGTATTGGCGCACAGAATGCTCAGCAACAGAACCGACCAGTGAATTGGAACGTTTCCGCAGCACCCCGCCTGTTGACAGGAGGCGGATGTTTGACTGGGCCAGTTCGCTTAATGCGATGGCGGAATTGGTTAAGACGACAAGACCCTCTTTCGTTCTGTTCAGCTCTTTTAACGCTTCCAATACGGTCGAGCTCGCATCTGCCACAACCGTATTCCCATCTGAAATGAGCGGCTGCAGCTTGCCGGCAATCTTTTGCTTTGCTTCCATATTGACGGTGAATCTTGTCTGGTAGGGGAGATCTTCATTGGTGTGGAGATTGAGCACAGCGCCCCCGTATGTCCGCGTCACAATCCCTTCTTTTTCAAGCTTCTCCAGATCCCGCCTGATCGTTTCTTCCGTTACTTGAAACTCCTTTGCCAAATTGGCAACATACACTTTTTTCTCCCGGTACAGCGTATTTAAAATTTTATCTCTCCGTTCAAAAGCCAGCATGTCCCTAACCCCGTTCCTGTCCTGTATCCATTTCTTTGACAAGCCCATTTTAGCAAAAACCGACCATATAAAAAAGAAAACAATAGAATCCAACAAAAATACAATAAAATAAATAAAAAAGTAATTTTTTGTGTTGATTTATGTATGTTTCTTCGCTAGTATAGGAAATGTGAAGAAGGCTTTTCACACGCCAGTAAAAGAAAGCGGTTTCTAACCGGATTTGAAGTTCAACCAAGAAGACCTTTTTGTCCAGCTGGTTAAAAAATAAAATGTTTAAGTGTGGAAGGGAGGAGGCGGAAAAAACAATACAAGTTTCTTATGATTGTTTGTCCGCAAGGCTGCAGGCGCGTTTCATGCTGTAAAAAATTTTAAATACCAGAAATTCATATTGTAAACGATATCAAATCCTTCATAAAACTGATAACAGAAAGGCGGAGAAGAAATGGCGAGAATAGGAAGCAAAAGCACGACCGGCTGGAAAGCGACGATATCCGTTGCCATGGCCAATTACATTGAAGCGGGTTCCATTATCGCTGCAGCCAGCAGTTTGACGCTCTGGAGGCTTATCTGCATTTAAACAGCATTTCCGTGGGATTGTTAAGCGCCCTCAGCGCCAACGCATTTGGTGCGGCAATCGGGGCGCTGTTCGGCGGGTATTTGACCGATAAGTACGGAAGAAAATTTATCTATACGTATGATTTGTTGGTGTATATGCTTGGTGTGTTTTTAATTGCGGTTTCTGTCAACTTTCCGATGCTGTTAATCGGCACCGTTATCACCGGGGTGACCGTTACAGCCGGCGCTTCCTGTTTGGTTTAGGAGCGGTGATGGGCATTGCCGCATGGCTTATTTTGACTTTTACAGGGATGAATTGGTTCTCCCTTTTTGCCTTTGTTATTCTCTGGGGAAGCGCTGCCGGATTTGGTGCCCAGGCGTTTTACGGCTTGTGGGCGAGCGAACTGTTTCCGACCCGGTACCGCGCGGGCGCACAAGGGTTCATTTATTTTCTCGTCCGGTTCGGGATTGCCATCTGGTCTTTTCTGCTTCCAACCATTATGGACACGCTCAGTTTTAAAGTAGCGGGAATTGTAATGATCGTATTCCTTGTCATCCACTGTATCATCGGAATCGCTCTCGCACCGTCTACACAAGGAAAAACGCTGGAAGAAATTGAAAAAGAACGGTTCGGGACCGTCCGGGGCGGGGAAAAACCAGCCGTTTCACCGGCAACCCCGGCGGAACAGCTGAACCAGTAAAACAAAAAAGGCACAAGTGCGGATCACACTTGTGCCTTTTTAATGAAAAGATTATCTGTTTTTTGCCCGGCTGACCCTGAGTTCGGGCTGTTTGCTTCCGGCCGGCAACAACGTCATCAGCGAACCTGCGACGATCAGGATAATCCCGACCGTAACAGCCGGCGTAATCGCTTCTCTGAGAAAAATGAGCGCCAAAATCGGCGCCAGTGCAGGCTTAATAAAGAAAACCATCGAAGCCATTGATGCACTCGTTACATCCATCGCAAGGAAGTAAAACGCAAACCCGAGCCCGGTGACAAAAATGCCGATATAAATCAGGCTTGGCAGCGTATGCCATGCAATTCCGCGGAACACGGGCACATTTGCAAATACGCTGAGGCCTATGGAACGCAGCCAGCCCGCAACAAATCCAATTTTCGAAATCAATACAAGCGCAAGAATTTCAATGCTGCCGGTAAAAAAGCTCAAACAGGTTAAAATGACACCATCACATTTAAACTGCTGGCTGCCTTTTCTGCCGACAACACTGTAAAGCGCAAACGTAACCGCCGAAAGAAGCGCAACAATGATGCCAAATGGACTTTGGATTTCAAACGGGTTGACGATAAACAAAATGCCGACCAAGCTGATGCCCAATGCAACCAGCGTCCGCTTCGAAAGACGCTCTTTTAAAAGAAAATGGGCGAGCGGAATAACAAACAGCGGGTTGCAACTGAACAAAATCGCAACGGTGGAAGCTTTCGTATAAACAATGGCCAATTGGTAAAATGTCATGCTGATCACAACACATAAAAAGCCGGTTACAACAAAAAACAAAAAATGGTCCTTTGTCATGTGAAAATGATATTTTTTCATATGCTGAAACGCCAATGGCGACAAAATAACCGCGCCAATAAAAAAGCGAAGCAGGTTTAATTGAATCGGATGAAACGTACCGGCAACCATTTTTATGGCAATTTCCATCGTGCTGAAAAATACAGCAGACAAAACAATGTACAAAATTCCTTTTTTCATGCTCATTACCTCGATCTCATTAAAATGTTTAAATGGTTATCCGGTCATCTGATGATCAACAAAAAACGGCAGCGCAAATTCCCCTATTCCAGTTTTATTCAATCTCTTATTATAATGCTCTTCCGTTCATAAGGAAAAGGACAACTATGTGAACAATAGAACAAATTGGTGTCTGCCGCCTGAAGAATTCGTTTCCTTCTCCTTTCATCTTATTTTTCCTTCGATTTTCGCTTGTTTCCTGATGGATTTGTTTTGCAGAGGAACGAGAAAGCCCATGCGCCCGCAACCCGAAAGTCAGCATGGTCAGCCTTACCGGCAGTTACAGTGCAGGAGCGGCCGTGATGCGGGCAGCCGCGGACAATATTACAAAAGTTTCGCTTGAATTAGGCGGGAAAGCCCCAACGATTGTGATGGACGATGCCGATATCGATCTCGCCGTCAAATCGGTTGTTGAATCGCGTGTGATCAATACCGGGCAGGTTTGCAACTGCACAGAACGCGTATATGTGCATGAACGCGTGGCGGACGAGTTCATCGGGAAAATCGTAAAAGCAATGCAGGCCGTCAAATACGGTGACCCGCTTGCCGAAGAAGGGCTGGATATGGGTCCGCTTGTCAGCAAAAGCGCACTGGAAAGCGTTGATCAGATGGTGAAAAGGGCGGTTGAAGGCGGCGCCAAAATATTAACCGGCGGCAAACCGGCCGAAAGGGACAAAGGCTACTATTATGAGCCGACCGTGCTTGTCAATGTCGATAACACAATGGAAATCATGCGCGAGGAAATTTTCGGGCCGGTTCTCCCGATTGCGACGTTTAAAACACTTGATGAGGCGATTGAACTGGCAAATGACTGCCAATACGGCCTGACTTCCGCCATTTTCACTTCCAATGTGGATACGATGATGCGCGCCAGCAATGAATTGAAATTTGGCGAAACGTATGTAAACCGCGAAAGCTTTGAAGCAATCCAGGGATTCCACGCCGGGTGGAGAAAATCGGGCGTCGGCGGCGCAGACGGCAAACACGGGCTTGAGGAATACTTGCAAACGCATGTTGTATATGTACAGTATAAATAATCAAAAGCGCCGGCCACCAGCCGGCGTTTTTGATTATCGCAGTCTTTCGATTTCTTTCATGATTTTGTCAGCATCAAAGTCCGCGCTCCCGTCAAAGTCTTTTATAAGCTCGCCGTTTTTATTGACGACATAAAAACTGGTGCCGTGCACAACCTGGTCATTTCCGTCCGATTTAGCGACCGGGTTTTTAAAATTTTTCATCGCAAACTTTTCGATTTTTTTCTGCGAATAGCCGGTAAGGAAATGCCACATGGAAAAATCGCTGTTAAATTGGTTGGCAAATTGTTTCAGCTTTTGTGGCGTATCCACTTCGGGGTCGATGCTGAAAGATACAAGCTCCACATCTTTGTAACCTGCTTTTTTGATTTTCTCCTGCAATTCGCTCATATGCATCGTCATCGGGGGGCACACCGTTTTACAGCTCGTAAAAATAAAGTCGGCCACCCACACTTTCCCCTTTAAATCGCTCAGGCTAAAAAATTTCCCGTTCTGATCCGTAAATTGAAAGTGTTCAACCGGATCCCCCTTTGGCGCACAGGAGGAAAGCGCCGGAAGCAAAAATACGAACAACACGAGAAGTGCAATCTTTCTCTTCAAATCAGCCCCCCCTTTACGGATGTAAGCGTTATTTTGTATGATCATTATAACATGTATTTTCAGTATAAACGGTAAAAACAGAAAAAAGAGGGTGAAGTGGTGAAAAAGTGGATTCTGGCGGGCTTGTTCCTGATGGCCGCCTCGCTCTTTGCCGGATGCGGAAAACAAGAGACGGCGGCTGTAAAACCGGCGAAAATGGTAAAAGTGCAGCTCATCGTTCCCAAAACGGCTGACGCCGGCACAAACATCCCGTTAAAGGCGGTGGTCACACAGGGGAAAGAAAAAGTAGACGATGCAGACGAAGTGAAGTTTGAAATCTGGAAGGAAAATTCGGATAAAAACAGCTCGATGCTGGAAGCGAAGCATGACCAGCACGGCATTTATACCGCAAAAACGGTCATTAAAGAACCCGGCACATATACGGTCCAGGTGCATGTGACAGCGCGGAAAATGCATGTCATGCCTAAAACCGATTTATCCGTAAATTAAAAAAACCGGGCAGCGTGAAGGCGTTTTTTCATGCCTTGCGCTGCCCTTTTTGCTATTCATGGCTTTTCACGTGCAGGCAGTTCGGGCATGTATTGCCGTAGCATTCCGACTGCTCATCGATTTTTTCGCCACATTCTGTGCAATATTTGTCAGGCAGATTTTTGAAAAAATCCAAGATATTTTGTACCATCATCACCACTCCTTGTTATATAACTGTTTAATGTATTTTTAATTGTATTATAACAGTTTTCGAATGTCAATGGCAGAATGGTGAATTTTTGAGGAAAATAGAGAAAAGATCAAAGATTGCCCACGGGCATCCCTTGTTCTATAATGAAAATGAAAGGGATTGCTTTACATTTTGCATAAAGGAGGCGGCATTATGCTGTTTATTGATAATCAGGGCATTACCGACCCGCGCATCAACCTTGCCATCGAAGAGTATGCCCTGAAAAATCTCGATATCAATGAAACTTATTTACTTTTTTACATAAACCAGCCGTCGATTATTATCGGCCGCAACCAAAACACAATCGAAGAAATCAATACGGATTACGTGGATAAAAACGGCGTGATCGTCGTCCGCAGGCTCTCCGGCGGCGGCGCGGTGTACCATGATCTCGGCAACATCAATTTCAGTTTCATCACAAAAGATGACGGCGAGTCCTTCAGCAATTTCCGCAAATTTACCGATCCGGTTGTGCAGGCATTGCGCAAACTCGGTGTAAACGCAGAATTGAGCGGGCGCAATGACATTCAGGTTGGCGACCGGAAAATTTCGGGGAACGCGCAGTTTTCCACAAACGGGCGCATGTTCAGCCACGGCACGTTGATGCTCAATTCAGAACTTGATAAAGTTGCACAGGCTTTAAAGGTCAGAAAAGAAAAGATCGAATCAAAAGGGATCAAGTCAGTGAGGAGCCGCGTCGCCAACATCTCCGAATTTCTCGACCATCCAATCTCCATGTCGGCATTCAGGCAATTGCTTTTGGAAAGCATTTTCGGTGGCAAGGAAATACCGGAGTATAAGCTGACCGAAAAGGATTGGGAAAAAATCCGCCAAATTTCGAAAGAGCGGTACCAGACATGGGAATGGAACTATGGCAAATCGCCGAAATTCAATCTCCGGCATTCCCGGCGTTTTCCGGTGGGAACGGTCGATGTACGGCTTGAAGTGAACAAAGGGATCATCGAAAACTGCAAAATTTACGGCGATTTCTTCGGCATCGGGGAAGTAAAGGATATAGAAGAAAAGCTGGCCGGCTGCCGTTATGAGCGCGCCGGTATTGAAAAAGCGTTGGAAGGCATAGATATCCGGCATTATTTTGGCAACATAACGAAAGAAGATTTTATCAGCCTCATCTATTAAGAACGCGCAAATTCCCGGGTTCCAATGGCAATCCGGGAATTTGTATTGAAATATTTTAATTGTTTTTATATAATAAATGGGTAGAATGAATGATTGTTCACTCAGAAAGGGGAGGGAGAAATTGAATTTACCGTCCAGTTTAAAAAAGACGGCGGAAATGAACGCGGACAAAACAGCTTATATTTTTATGGATCAGCCTGTTACGTACAAGGAACTTGACACGGCCGTTTCAAAGTTTGCGGACGGGCTGAAAAAACTCGGGCTCAAAAAAGGGGATCATATGGCCCTTCTGCTTGGCAATTCACCGCAATTCATAATTGCCTTGTACGGGGCGATGCGGGCCGGCGTGACCACGATACCGGTCAACCCGATTTACACGCCGGAGGAAATTCGCTACATATTGGATAACGGCGATGTGAAAGCAGTCGTGGCGCTTGATTTATTTGTACCATATGTGGATAAGATCGATGCCCTGCTGCCGAAAGTGGAGCATTACATCATTTGTGAAACCGATCCGGCAAAAGCGGGAAAATATACGCACCCAAAATTGAAATCGTTTTCACAAATACTGGCGGAAAGTTCGCCGTCCGTCGAAGAAGTGCCGCTTTCTGAAGGGGATACGGCGGTTATTTTGTATACGTCCGGAACGACCGGAAAGCCAAAGGGGGCGATGCTTACGCATAAAAATTTATATTCAAATGCGAGCGATATCGGCTCCTATTTGAAAATGAGCGCGGATGACCGGGTCATTACGGCTTTGCCGATGTTTCACGTTTTCTGCCTGTCGGTTGCTGTGAATGCGCCGCTCATCAGCGGGGCAACGCTGCTCATATTGCCGAAGTTCAGCCCGAAAGAAGTGTTCCGGGTGGCAAGCCGCTACAAAGCAACGATATTTGCCGGCGTGCCGACGATGTACAATTATTTGTTCCAATATGAAGGCGGGGATCCGAAAGACTTCGCCACGCTCAGGCTGTGCATATCCGGCGGCGCTTCGATGCCGGTTGCGCTTCTGAAAAACTTTGAAAAAAAATTCAATGTGCTCATTTCGGAAGGATACGGATTGTCAGAAGCCTCCCCGGTTACCTGCTTCAATCCGCTTGACCGCCCGCGCAAACCGGGATCGATCGGCACCAATATTGTCCATGTTGAAAATAAAGTCGTGGATGAGCTAGGAAATGAGGTGCCTGTCGGCGAAGTGGGCGAACTCGTTGTACGTGGTCCGAACGTGATGAAAGGGTACTATAAAATGCCGGAAGAAACGGCGGCTGCGATCCGGAACGGCTGGCTGCATACCGGGGACATGGCGAGAATGGATGAAGACGGTTACTTTTATATTGTAGACCGCAAGAAAGATATGGTCATTGTCGGTGGTTTTAATGTGTATCCGCGCGAAGTAGAAGAAGTGCTTTACGACCATCCGGATGTCGTGGAGGCAGCTGCAGTGGGCATCCCTGACCCCAATCAAGGGGAAGTCGTGAAAGTATATGTCGTATCGAAAAACAAAAATCTGACGGAACAGGCATTGCTCGATTATTGCAAAGAACGGCTTGCCAAATACAAAGTCCCGAAAGAAATTGAATTTCTGGATGAGCTTCCGAAAAACACAACCGGAAAAATTTTGCGCAGGTCTTTAAAAGAACAATTGCAAAAACAATCGGCCCGGCCATAAAAAATTGGGCTACGGAAAAGCCAAAGGCGCACGGTTTTCTGGAAAAATTGCAATATGGAAGTAGGGACTGCTGAAAACGATTAAAAAATCGGCGGTAAATGGCAAAAAACGCATGCAAAGCCAATCAGAATAAATCCGCCGCGGAACGGAAAACCGCTCGAAAAAGCCCGAAAGAAACGGCGGGACACCACCATTCATCGTGTCCCGCCGTTTTTTTATTGCATCTTTCTTGATAAACAACACTTTTTCAGTGCCCTTCTGAACGAAAAGCCAGATTTTTGGCATCTTGTTAGAAAAACAGACAAGGCGTATAATAGGAAAATATAAGAATATTGGATCATCATTTCAAAGCTGGGGGGATAAAAGTTGGAAGCAGCATCCATGGCGGAGGAAAAAACAGGCAGTTTCAAACCCGGGCTGCAGGCAGGCGCAAGCATTGCGATCGGATACTTTCCCATTGCGCTCACATTCGGCCTGTTGTCTAAAACAACCGGCCTGACATTGATAGAGACTGTGCTGATGAGCCTGATTGTATACGCCGGCGCCAGCCAGTATATGGGTTTAAGTTTGATCGCTGCCGGCACAAGCCCGTTTGTCATTATCCTGACCACCTTTGTCGTCAACATCCGCCATTTTCTTATGACTGCCGCCTTGAACCAAAAAGTGGAAGAACCAAGCAAATGGAAACGCGGATTGTTTGCGTTCGGCATTACGGATGAAACTTTCTCGGTGCTCGCCATGCGGAACGGAAAAATACCGCTCGGCTACGGATTTGGCGTCACTTTTATCGCTTACGCCAGCTGGGTCGTGAGCTCCGGGATCGGGTATGTGATCGGAGCCAACCTGCCGCAATTTTTGCAGGCAAGCATGACGGTTGCCTTATATGCGATGTTTATTGGCCTCCTTGTCCCGTCTTTGAAAAAAAGTGTGAAAGTCCTTTTCCTTGCCGCCCTTTCAGCAGCGTTCAACAGCATTTTTATCGGGTACGGCGTCATGGAGGAAGGCTGGTCCATCATCGTCTCCACTTTGTTGTCGGCTGTTTTGGTTGAAATAGCAGAAACATACAAACGGAAAAAGCGGGTGGAAGAAAAATGAGCACCATTATCCTCGTCATTATCGGCATGGGCATCGTGACGTTTTTGCCGCGGATGCTGCCGCTCGTCCTTTTGCAAAACAAAACGCTGCCGCCATTTTTGGAAGGCATTTTAAAAAATGTTCCGTACGCCATTTTAGGCGCCTTGATTTTTCCAAAAGTGTTTTTGATCCAAAAAGATCCGCTGTTCGGGGTAATCGGCGCGGGAACGGCCATCCTCCTCGCGTTCATCGGCGCGAATGTCATCATTGTCGTGCTCGGGGCGATTGCGGTGTTGAGCTTTTATTCTTTTCTGTTTTAAGGCAAAGCCGTATTGGCTGTTCTAAATGCCTTTTTCCTTGGCTACATATATAGAAGAGGACAAGGAAGGAGTGCATGTGGAGTGAAGATGAAGTGGGCGCTGCGGGCGATTGCGGCATACATCCTGTTCGGCCTTTTGATGTACTGGTATTTGTTTTATTACGCCGATGCTGCTCTTCCCGCCCAATATAAAGGGACAGCCGCAGATCCCGCTACTTTTATGAGCGGCCGCCAATTGTTTTTAAGCGAAGCATACGCAAAAATCAGGAATCTGCTTTTTTTCCTATCCGTGCCGTATGAATGGCTGTTTTATTTTTTGGTACTTGTGCTTGGCATTTCCAAAATGTTTGAACAATGGGCAGCGGCAGTTTCACGCATCCGCCTCATTCAAACCGCGGTTTATTTCTTTTGGTTTTCGCTTGCATCCTTTTTGTTTACCTTTCCGTTCGGTTATTTGTCCCATCGTTTTTCAAAAGCGTACGGCATTTCCACCCAAGATTTTGCAGGATGGATGAAAGATGAACTGACCGATTTCTGGGTAAACTTTGCCATCATGTTTGCTGTCGTCGCAGTGTTGTACGCCCTAATGAAAAAATTCGGGCGGAAATGGTGGCTCCCGGCCTGGCTGCTTTCCATTCCTTTTACGGTATTCATGATGTTTATCCAGCCGGTCGTGATTGACCCGCTGTATAACGATTTTTATCCGTTAAAAGATAAGGCGCTGGAGGCGAAAATTCTGGCGCTTGCGGAAAAAGCACATATTCCCGCTGATCATGTGTACGAAGTGAATATGTCGGAAAAAACAAACGCCCTGAATGCTTATGTCACCGGCATCGGTTCCAACTCAAGAATCGTACTCTGGGACACGACCCTCAACCGTATGGATGATAAAGAAATTTTATTCGTGATGGCACACGAGATGGGGCATTATGTAGAAAAACATATCTACTTCGGCATCGCGGGCTATATTTTGATGATGCTCATCGGGCTGTGGCTGATTGCCAGGTGGATGAATGCGGTTGGGCGGTGGAAAAAAAGCGGGCGGTGGATGTCCGGGATTTCCAGCATCAGCTCGCTGCCTTTATTTTTGCTCATTTCCTCGGTTCTCCTCTTTGCGTCAAGCCCGCTTACCAACTGGGCATCGCGCTACCAGGAGATGCGGGCGGATCGTTATGCCATACAGATGACGCATGATAAAAAGTCCGGGGTTGAAACGTTCCAAATTTTAACAAAAGCGGGTCTAAGCGAAGTCAATCCGCCGCTTCTCGTCAAAATATTTCGCTATGACCATCCAACAATGCTGGAGCGGATCCGTATGCTGGAAGAATAAGGGATGCTGAAAGTGCAGCAGGCACGGCCTGTTCCGGGCAAAAATCTTTTGGGCGTGCCCTGCATTTGCCATTTTTATGCAAAAGAAAAGCCGTGCAAACGGGACGGGCCTGTTTGCACGGCCTGTATTTATCCAAATTGCAGGTTGATTTTTTTCAGTTCGTTCGTTAAATACATGAACTGCTCCTTATCGCGAAGATCAAGTACATGGTCAATTTTTCTTAACAACGCTTCTCTTTTTTTGTTCAGCAGGATCTCATTCAGCAACATGTCCGTGTAAATGTGTTCCACAAATTTCTCCATCTGAATCCGGGACTTCGGGCTTTCTTTCGGCACGTCAGAGAAAGATTTTTTGTTTTCCATGTATGATCACCTTTTTCCGCTTTTTTTTATTATACAGAGCATTTCAATAAAAAGCAATGTAAAAATTGAATTTTTCTGAAACGGTAAATAAGGAAAAAAATGCATATTTTTAGAAAAACGACTAGAAATGTAGGAAATTTGTACTATAATAGAAAGTGAATTATGAGAAAAATAGAATGGGGGAATACTTTATGCAACATGGAGAATTGGACATTCATCCAAATACGATTGCGCTGATTCCTTGCCAGGAGGGAGGAGAAAAAGGGACAAAAATACTGGAAGTGGATCGGGAACGATTTGTGCCGGAACTTCCCCTGAGTATCGTGAAAAAAAGCTGTCAATACTTTGGAAGCGATTACGAAGGAAGAAAAAATGCGACAAAAAGCTTGATTCATGTTCGGCACAAGCCGCCGATCCTCGTTGATCCTCATACAGCTACCATAATTTTTCCAACAAAATCGCCCAGCCAGCCGGACTGTATTTGGCTGATCTCCGGGCATATTAAAGACCACACCCCAGAAGGCAAAAAAACTGAAGTGATTTTTTCAAACAATCAATCACTCGTATTGCCAATCAGCTACGGTTCGTTTATTAACCAGTACCATAAAGCAGCTGCTTTGCAGGTTGCTTATGAACTCAATATCCGGCGCTCCCGCATGCAATTCATGAAACAGCAGGGGTACAGAGCGATGGAAGACAGCGGGCTGTATTGGATTTAAGCTTGGCAGGGAGGGGGCCCCTGCCTTTTCGTCCAATAAAACGAACGCCTGCCCGGGAAATAAAAATGAAACATTGCGAACTGCAAGTCCGTATACAGGGGGGAGTGCATTTTGAGGAGGTAGGGAAATGAACAACCACGATATTGATTTTAAACTGGTCGGGGACGACATGCAGTTTGTTGAAGTAGAACTCGACCCGCAGGAGACCGTCATCGCTGAGGCCGGCAGCTTGATGATGATGGAAGACGGCATCCGGATGGAAACGATTTTTGGCGACGGATCGGGCAGCCAAGGCGGCATTATGGGAAAACTGTTCTCCGCAGGAAAACGGCTGATCACCGGTGAAAGTCTTTTTATGACCGCCTTTACGAACGAAGGCCGTGATAAAAAGCACGTAGCGTTTGCAGCGCCTTATCCGGGCAAAATTGTACCGATGGATTTAAGTGAACAAGGGGGAAAAATCATTTGCCAGAAAGATGCATTTTTGGCAGCGGCAAAAGGGGTTTCAGTTGGTGTTGAATTTCAGCGGAAACTTGGAACAGGGTTTTTCGGCGGGGAAGGATTTATTATGCAGAAGCTTGAGGGAGACGGCCTTGCCTTTATTCATGCAGGCGGCACGATCCAGAAACGCGAGCTCGCACCCGGCGAAACATTAAAGGTGGATACAGGCTGCCTTGTCGCCATGTCACGGACGATCGATTATGACATTGAATTTGTCAAAGGGATCAAAACAGCCCTGTTTGGGGGAGAGGGCCTGTTCTTTGCCACTTTACGCGGGCCGGGATCGGTCTGGGTGCAGTCGCTGCCGTTCAGCCGCCTGGCCAGCCGCGTATTTGCTGCAATGCCGGCAGCCGGTGGTTCGAAGGATGAAGGCAGCATGGCAAAAGGCTTGTTTAATTTGTTTAACGGGGATTAAGAGGTGTAAAAGCACTGCATTTTGCGGGACGTTTCCCGGAACAGGCAGTGCTTTTTTTTGCATGTGAAAAAATGATACGACCGGCCGGAAGCAGGGAGAGCGCTCCAATGGCGGTTGCGTGGCCCGTCCGGATGGGGAGGGCATCCGGATTGGTGGGAAGGACTTTTCCGGGGGCGGGAAAAGGCAGCCTTCGGATCAAATGGGAAGGACTTTTCTGTGGGCAGGAAAAGGCAATCTTTGACTCTGAAGCGGGCATCCCCCGGCAGAAAAAACAGGAAGCATATTTTTTGGCAAAAAGCTTGATTCATAGAAAAATATCCGTTACAATAAAAGAACAAATGTTCCTTGTCCGGCATGTTTCCGGATATGGAGCCACTGAGCTCATCAAAAGGAAGTGAACCAATTGTCCCTTCGATTTATTACCGGGCGCCCCGGGACAGGAAAGACAGCTTTCATCCACCGTGAAATCAGGCAGAAACTGCTTGGCGATCCGGGCGGGGCACCGCTCATTTACCTTGTTCCGGAGCAAATGACTTTTTTATCGGAAACACGGCTTGCGCATGACCCTGAACTGGGCGGGATGATCCGCGCCCAGGTGTACAGTTTTACGCGCCTTGCCTGGAAAATATTGCAGGAAGTCGGCGGGATCAGCCGTACCCATGTATCGAGCAGCGGGTTAAATATGCTCATTCGGAAAATTTTGGAAGACCAAAAAGAAGAACTGTCGGTTTTCACGCGGGCGGCGGATAAGACCGGCTTTATTGACAATGTCGAACGCATTCTGACTGAATTCAAACGATTTTGCGTTTCACCTGCACAGCTTCAGGAAAAACGTGCGTCAATCGAGGAAGCGGACGGGGAAAGAGTGCTTTCCGACAAGCTGCACGATTTGGAATGCGTATATCAGGCATATGAACAAAAGCTGGAAGGCAAATACATTGATTCGGAAGATTACTTAAGGCTGCTTGCTTCTGCCATTGAAAAATCCCGCTATCTGGACGATGCGGAAATTTATATAGACGGCTTCCATACTTTTAACCCGCAGGAATACTTGGTGATCGGGGAACTCCTGAAAAAATGTCGCCGCGTGACGGTTGCGCTCACAACGGACCGGGCTTTCCGCGGGATGCAGCCGGATGATTTATACTTGTTCCGGATGCCGGGAGAAGCCTATGCCCATATTTATGAACTGGCGCGCGCCTTTCAAATTGAAACGGAAGAAGACGTGGCGCTGTATGAACCGGTCCGTTTCCGGCATGAAAGTTTGCGCTTTTTGCAGTCCCGGTTTGAAGAACTCCCGTTTCCTTCTTTTCCGGGGGAAAGCAGCATCGAAATCTGGCAGGCGAACAACCGGCGGGCAGAAATCGAAGGCGTTGCCCGTTCCATCCGTGAAGCGGTTATGGAAGGCAGCTGCCGCTATCGTGACATTGCTCTCCTTGTTCGCAACGGGGAGGCCTATCAGGATTTAATCGAAACGGTTTTTTACGATTATGATGTGCCGTATTTTATCGACAGAAAACGGCCGATGCTGAACCATCCGCTCATTGAACTGATCCGTTCGACTTTGGAAATCATCCGCGGCAACTGGCGTTATGAACCGGTTTTCCGTGCCATCAAAACAGAATTGCTGTTTCCGCCTGGAGATACCCGTATGCTGCGTGAAAAAATGGACCGGCTTGAAAACTATTGTCTGGCTTACGGCATCCAGGGGGAACGGTGGACGAGTAGAAAAAGATGGGAATACCGGCGGATCCGCGGCCTCGAACTAGAAAACCTGCCACAAACGGATGAGGAAAGAAAAATCGAACAGGAACTGAATGAACTCAGGCTTCTCGTCACGGCGCCGATTTTGCGCCTGTCGCGGCGTTTGAAGCGCGCCCGCACTGGAAAAGCGCTTTGTGAAGCGTTGTATCTTTATCTCGAAGAATTGGAGATTCCGGAAAAACTGGAAGCGCTCCGGCTTGAAAAGGAAGAAGCGGGGGATCTTGTCGCTGCCAGGGAACACGACCAGGCATGGGATGAAGTCATGGGCGTTTTGGATCAGTATGTTGAAATCCTTGGCGATGAACCTGCTGATGTTGGGAAATTCTCTGCCATTATGGAAACCGGGCTTGAGTCATTAAAATTTTCGATCGTTCCTCCGGCTTTGGACCAGGTGCTCGTGGCGAATCTGGAGCAGTCCCGGCTGTCTGATGTCAAACTGGCGTTTATCATTGGGGTCAATGACGGGGTCATGCCGGCGAAAATTTCCGAAGATGGCGTTTTAAATGATGAAGAGCGTGAATATTTAAGACTTACCGGGCTTGAAATTATGCCCGGCAGCAAAAGGCGCCTGCTCGACGAAGAATTTATCTTTTACCGGGCATTGACGACACCTTCTGAAAAACTGGTACTATCTTTTCCGCTTGCCGATGAAGAAGGGAAAGCATTGCTGCCGTCCCCGTTCATCAACCGGATAGAGGACATGTTCCCGGCACGCGGCGGCGGATTATGGGTGAATGACCCGGCGGAACTGGAAGAGAAGCAGCAAGCTGCATACATCTCCCATCCGGCGGCTGACATTGCTTTTGTCACTTCGCAGCTGCAGTTGAAAAAAAGAGGGTATCCGATGGCCGACTTCTGGTGGGATACGTATAACTTTTATATGGAGCACCCGGAATGGAAAAATCGGGCGGCCCATGCTTTTTCCAGTTTGTTTTACCAAAACAAAGCCCGGAAGCTCTCCGAAAAAACGAGCCGGGAACTGTACGGCGACCATATCCTTGCCAGCGTATCGAGAATGGAGCAGTTTTTCACCTGCCCGTTTTCCCATTTTTCGACATACGGGCTGAGGCTGCGGGAGCGGGATGTGTTCCGCCTTGATGCGCCGAATATCGGGGATCTTTTTCATGGTGCATTGAAATGGATTTCCGACACCCTGCAGCGCGAAGGCATTCCGTGGTCAGAGATCACAAAACAGCAAAGCATGGAGCTCGCAAAAGCGGCTGTGGACGATCTTGCCCCGAAATTGCAGCATCAAATCCTGCTCAGTTCAAAACGCTACCAATATATTAAAAGGAAACTGGAACAGGTTGTCGGAAGGGCTTCATATATTTTAAGCGTCCATGCGAAACGGAGCGGCTTTGAACCGGTCGCGATGGAACTCGCTTTCGGGCCGAAAAAAGAGCTCCCACCGCTTTCGTTTACATTGAAAAACGGGGCGAAAATGGAGCTGCAGGGCCGGATTGACCGCGTCGACAAGGCGGAAAGTGAAAACGGTGTGTACGTCAGGATCATCGATTACAAATCAAGTGCGCACAAGCTCGATTTGACAAATGTGTATTACGGCCTTGATTTGCAAATGCTCACCTATCTGGATCTCATTATGACGTATTCGAAACAGCTGACAGGGGAAGAAACGATTCCGGCAGGCGTTTTGTATTTCCATCTTCATGACCCGCTGATTTCGGCGGAAAAAATGTTGTCGGCTGAAGAAATTGAAGAAGAAATTTTAAAAGACTTCCGGATGCGAGGACTATTGCTGGACAGCCCGGAAGTGATCACATTGATGGACCGGTCGCTTGAATCCGGCAACAGTGCGATTGTGTCGGCAGGTTTGAAAAAGGACGGCCAATTAACGGCCCGGTCCGAAGTGGCAAGCAAAGAAGACTTTGAAGCGATCCGCAGCTATGTGCGCAATATTTACACAGAGGCTGGTAATGCGATCTTGTCCGGTACAACGGATATCGCGCCATATAAAATAAACAAACAGGCGGCGTGCACATTCTGTCCGTTCCGTTCGGTCTGTCAGTTTGACCAGTCAATGGAAGAAAACAATTACCGCCTTATTCACTCGGAAAAACCGGAAGAAATCCTCGCCAAAATGAGAAAGGAGCGCAGCACAGATGAAAACAGACATTCCGGATAAACCGACGAATGCCGTCTGGACGGATGACCAATGGAAAGCCGTCATGGCAAAAGGGCAGGACATTCTTGTCGCGGCGGCTGCCGGGTCAGGAAAAACAACCGTGCTCGTGGAAAGGATTATCCAAAAAATATTGGATGAACACGATCCGCTCGATATTGATGAGCTGCTTATTGTCACCTTTACCAATGCTGCGGCTGCGGAAATGCGCCACCGCATCGGTAAGGCGATCGAGGAGGCGATCAGCAGCCGCCCGGATTCGCATCATTTGCGGAAACAGCTGAGCCTGCTGAATAAAGCGCCGATTTCCACGCTGCACGCCTTCTGCCTTGAAGTGATCCGAAAATATTATTACTTGATTGACATCGACCCTGGATTCAGGATCGCCGATGATACAGAAGCCGAACTTCTGCGCGATGAAGTGCTGGATGACCTCTTTGAAACGGAGTATGCGAAAGCGGGAAATGACCTGTTTTACCGCACAGTCGATACATTCTCAAACGACCGCAGTGATGACGAGCTCCAGCATCTGATCCGGAAGCTTTACGATTTTTCCCGTTCCCACCCGGATCCGTCTGCATGGCTCGATAAAATGGTCGAGCTGTATGATGCCGGGGATGTGGAAGAGGTGGACAGCCTGCCGTTTATGGCAGCGGTGAAAGCTGATATTCACCTCCAGCTGCAGGCTGCAAAAGACATGCTGGAGGAAGCGTATGGACTCGCCTTAGAGCCGGGCGGGCCTGCGCCGAGGGTGGAAAATTATCTCAATGACATGAAGATTACAGACAGATTGCTTGCGGCAATTCACGGTCCCTGGCAGGGGCTTTATGAAGAAATGAATGCATGGCAGTTTACACGCGCCAAAACGTGCAAAGGGGATGCATATGAAGCGGAACTCGTCAAAGCAGCCGATGATTTGCGGAAATCTGCAAAGAAAACACTTGAAGGTTTAAAAAAAGACTTTTTCTCAAGGAAGCCGGCATCGTTCCTGAAAGACATGCAGGAAATGCGGCCGGTGATTGCGGAACTTAGAACGCTCGTCAAAAAATTTGCAGAGGCTTATGGCGCGGTAAAAGCGGAAAAAGGGATCGTTGATTTTTCGGACTTGGAGCATTTTTGCCTGGACATTCTTGCTGAAAAAAATGAAGATGGCAGCCTCACCCCGTCAGAAGTGGCCAAAGCTTACCAGCAGCAATTTAAAGAAGTGCTGATTGATGAATTTCAGGATGTCAACATGGTACAGGAAACGATTATGAACCTTGTGGCAAAAGGGGCGGGATTTGACGGCAACCGGTTTATGGTTGGAGACGTGAAACAAAGCATCTACCGGTTCCGGCTTGCTGAACCGAACCTGTTTTTAAAAAAGTACCGGGATTTTGATCCGGAAGGCCGGGATACAGGTCTCAGAATCGACTTGTCGAAAAACTTCCGCAGCCGCAAAGAAATTCTCGACGGTACGAATTTTATTTTTAAACAAATCATGGGCCCAAAGGTGGGCGAGATGGCATATGACAGCCAGGCTGCACTTGTGGCAGGCGCCTCTTATCCGGAAAGGGATCATCCGGTCAAAGTGGCATTGATTGACCAGGCCGATGAAGCGATTGAAGAAGACATTTCGGATGAAGAAACGCTGAACCGGGCCGAACTGGAACAATCCCAGCTTGAAGCCCGTTACCTTGCCCGTGAAATAAAAAAACTGATCGACGAAGAACAGGTTTACAATCCGAAGACCGGCACATTCCGCCCGATCCGGTACAAAGATATCGTTATCCTGATGCGTTCCATGGCATGGGCGCCGACCATAATGGAAGAATTGAAACAGGCGGGCATCCCGTTGTACACCGAACTTTCAACTGGATATTTTGACGCGACGGAAGTATCCATCATGCTTTCTTTATTAAAGGTAATTGACAACCCGTATCAGGACATTCCGCTTGCAGTCGTGCTCCGTTCTCCGATTGTCGGGCTCGATGAAGAAGCGCTTGCCCTTATCCGCATCCATGAAAAGCGGGGTCCGTATTATGAAGCGGTGAAAAAATTTATAGCAGACCGGCCGGATCCTGAGGAAGAAGAAGCGCATGAGAAAGTGTCCAGATTCATGGAAAAATTGTCGGTGTGGCGGTCTGTTGCAAGGCAGGGGGATTTGTCCTCCCTCATTTGGCAGCTGTACCGGGACACGCAGTTTTATGACTTTGCCGGCGGACTGCCCGGAGGAAAGCAGCGGCAGGCCAATTTGCGGGCTTTGTATGACCGGGCGCGGCAATATGAAGAAACATCTTTCAGGGGGCTGTTCCGGTTTTTGCGCTTTATCGAACGCATGCAGGAGCGCGGGGATGACCTCGGAACAGCGAGAGCATTGAGCGAACAGGAAGATGTCGTCCGCCTGATGACCATCCATGCAAGCAAAGGGCTCGAGTTCCCGGTCGTGTTCGTGGCCGGTCTCAACAGGAAATTTAATATGCGCGATATCAACCAGGCGTTTCTTCTTGATAAAGATTTCGGGTTCGCCGCAAAGTATATTCATCCGGAAAAACGGATCACATACCCGTCTTTGCCGCAGCTTGCTTTTAAAAGAAAGAAAAAGCTGGAAATGCTGGCTGAAGAAATGCGCGTCTTGTATGTCGCGCTCACAAGGGCAAAAGAAAAACTATATTTGGTCGGAACGGTGAAAAATCTTGGCAAGCGCCTGGAAAAATGGGGGAAAACGAAGCGACAGGAAGGCTGGCTGTTGCCAGACCATGTGCGCGCAGCGGCCGGCACTTATTTGGACTGGATCATTCCTTCGCTCAGCAGGCATGCGGACGGAACCGTGCTTTTCGGGAGTGACGGCCGGGTGGTGCTGGATGACCCGTCCAAATGGCAGATCGCCGTTTTGCCGAAAGAACAGTTTGCCGATATCCAGGAACCGGAACAAGTTGGGGAAGCGGACTGGCAGCATCAAGTGAAAGCCGGCCTCCCGGTTGCGGCGGAATCCGCTTATAAAGCACAGGTTTTCGGGCGCTTAAGCTTCCGGTACAGCAATGAGCCGGCAACATTCCGGCGTGCCAAACAATCGGTATCTGAATTGAAACGGATGCATGAAGAGCATGACGAAACGAATGGCACCCGGTTTATTCCGAATGCGGAAAAACATATCTTTGACCGTCCCCGTTTTATGCAGGAAAAATCGATTACGCCGGCTGAACGCGGGACAGCGATGCATATGGTAATGCAGCATATTCCGTTTGATGCGCCGCCGACTTATGCTTCCGTTGAGGCGCTGGTTGAAGAGATGGTGAAACAGGAGCTGCTCACGGAAGAACAGGCGGATGCCATTGCGGCTGAACAGCTTGTCCGCTTTTTTGAAACGGATATCGGCCGCCGTATCCTGGCAGCAGGCCGAGTGATGAGGGAAATGCCGTTCAGTTTGTCCGTTCCCGCAGCAGAAATTTACCGGGATGCATCCCTTGCGGAAGAACGTGTTCTTATTCAGGGCATATTTGATTGCGTGGCAGAGGAAAAAGACGGCCTCGTATTGCTCGATTTTAAGACAGACAATATCCACGGCAGGTTTAAAGGCGGATTTGAAGAAGCAGAGCCTGTCCTACGCAAACGTTATGAAGTCCAGCTGGCCCTTTATTCAAGGGCGCTGGAAACCATTTTAAAGAAAAAGGTAAAAGCGCAATACTTGTATTTCTTTGATGGTGGGCATCTTCTCCAAATCCAATCATAAATGGGCCCCCTTTAAGGGAGCCCATTCTTGCCATAGCTATAGCAACACATAAAAAATTTATCTTTCCATTTTGAAGGCAGCGAGGTAGCGGAAAATTTGCCTGCCCTCTTTGCCTTTCTAATGGTTTCCTGCAGATGGCTGATCGACAACACTGCCGTTAGCCGTATTGTTTGCACTGAGCGCGTTGTTTGTAATGACAAATGCGGAAGTGGAAAGAGAACCGGAGCCGGTAGATGTTTTCGAACTTGTTTTCGGTGAGATGACAGCCGTGTCTCCAAAATGGACAATGCCGCTTCCAACATTATAGATTTGTAAGGGGCCTACAATGGCCGGCATTTTGATCACCTGCTTTCCGGATTAATCTGGCATAACATTGCTTTCCTGGCTGACGGCAACGGTGCGCGGGGGAACACGGCCGCCAAGCTTCAGAATATTCGGGTCTAGCTGACGGGTATGGTGGACCCTTGATTCAAGGGCGATTGATTTAGTGCTCCCGATTTGCATGACGGTTGAAGTCGACATCCCAATGATATCTACATTCGAAACTTTTATGACCGGATTTTCTTGGTAAACTTGAAACCGGATTTGTTCTGTTACTGGCGGAATCGGAACGGCCAGGCTGAAAATGGGAAAAGTTTGAAACGGCGCTTCAAATCCGTAGTACAATTCCTGCTGGCGCTGGATCGCAAGGACGGTGGCAGACATCTGGATCCGCTCGGAGTCTCCAACAATAACGTTCGAACCAAATATGACGGTTTTGACCCGGAGCGTATCCACAAAGGAGTTTCTTTGCATCCTGTTATCCCCTCGGTACAAACGGCACGTACGGGCTGATAATCAGGGATTCCGGCGGCGTATCAAAGGCCGCTCCCTGCTGAATCGTTTCCGTATCGCCAATGAGGAAAACCGAGGCACTCGAAATCCCGATAATTTGGACATAATCGACACAGATTTCACGGTTTGTGACGTTCAGTTCCATCGCTGGCACCTCCGTTCATTTGCGGCGGCAAATGGGAAATAAAAACTTGTACGGCATGCGCCATATCCGCCTTGATTTGCCCAAGCAATTTGTCAAACCATTCGCCTTCAACGGGCCCGGTTGGATTGAGCTGGTTGATATAATAATCAATGCGCTGCGGAAGTTGGTTTTTTAAGTCATTTTTTATAAAATTATGATATTCTTGATTTAGGCGGACTTTGAATTGCCGCTCATTGTCGGTGATCGTTGTTGGGAGTTCTTTTTCCAAATATTCCATCAGTTTTTCGGCAAGCGCCTGTTTTAAAGCAGCACGGTGTTCATTGTTGGCATGGGGGATGCCCTGCGTTTGGGGGATGGCTGCATCCTCTATACTGGACAGGTCAGACGGATTAATGCCGATATTCAAGGTGCCATCCAGTGTTTCGATTTTCAGCTGGTCAAATGCATATTCGATCCGGTCAACCCGGACAGGCGGCCTTGCTTTCAGCTGCTCAATCTCCTCCATGAGGGAGGCAAGCGTCTTTTCCATTTTCGCCAACTTCGCTTCATGGTGCTGAAAGTATTGGTAAAGCTGCCGGAATTCGGCAAAAAGGTCTGGCATTCAAAAACCCCCTTCTGGCTTAAAGCCCGGCAGTGACCGCCGGCTTGGATCGGAACGAAACAATCAGCCTTGAACTTAAAGCAAAAATCGGCGTGCAGTGTCAATGCTGAACCTGGCGCAGGCTCCGGAAAGACGTGCAGGTTCCGTACACGTGTACATACCAGAAGTCGCTGCCGTCTAAATGTGTCAAGAAAGAACATGCCGGTTTCAGCACACGCGATCTACCCTACATCTGTCCGGAAAGAACATGCCGGCTTCAAACACGACGCCGGGAAAACCGGGTCCGCGCATCCTGCAGCCAGGAATGTATCAAGGCCGCGGCTTTTAGAATGACGCCCGAAACAAAGTGGTGCTTCAAGCCCGAAATGGCGCATAAGCCGGAAAGAACATGCCGGTCATGTTCAGGCACAACGCCGGGAAAACCGGGCCAGTGCTTTCTATCTTGAACTTGAAGCGGCAGCGCCGGACTGCATGGGAACTGTAACATTCGGATTGTAAGGCTGGTCTGCAGCGGCAGTAGGAGCCGGTTCGGAAAAATTTCCGGTATTATACAAATAAGCTGCCGGCTTGATGATGCCGGACGTGCCAATTTGGAAGACGGAAGAATTGGTAATGCCGCCGATCTTGATCATGCGGATGTGGATGCTTTGTTGCACGTAAAAATTCATCTGTTTTCACCCGTTACAAATTAAAATAGTTTCCCTGGTCAATGGCATCAAAATCATACGTGTTGGTATTGGACTGGTAGTTTGTAATGGACAGGTTTTCACCGGTATTAAAAGATCCCGCCCCGGCAAACGTTTTGGAACTGGCAACCGGCTGAATTAGGAATACGTCACCGACATTAAAGACGCCGCTTGATCCGATGCTGATAATTTGGACGGCGCCGACAAAACCGGGCATGGCGCGCACATCCTTCCTTGGTCAGTGGCAATTGGCTTTTTCATATTTTATTGTATGAAGCAACCGAAAAAAGGGTGATTTATCCGCCTAACAGGCAAAAACAAAAAAGGAGCGTTGCAATGGCTGAATGGGCGCCAATCCGTGAAAAACGGCGGAATCCTGCAATTGACATACTGAGGGGATTTTCCCTTTTTGGCATTCTGATGGTCAATATGCTTTCTTTTCTGTCCCCTTATCTTTATATAAATCCGTATGACTGGTTCAAAGCGGAGGATCGGGCAATCGTGACATGGATTGAGGTATTTTTCCAGTCCAGTTTTTATCCCATTTTTGCGTTTCTTTTCGGATATGGGCTGATGGTGCAAAAACAGCGGGCGGAAAGGGCAGGGGTCGAGGTTTATCAGTTTCTTTTCCGGCGCCTTTCCGTTTTGCTCGTTCTCGGCCTTGCCCATGCATGGCTCATCTGGCCGGGGGACATTTTAGCGGCTTATGCAGTCTTTGGCATGATGCTTTTGCCTTTTCTGAAACTGGGAGGAAAAGTTTTGATGTTTGGCGGGGCTGCGCTCTTTTTTATCCCGCATTTACTCATAAGCTTTTACCTGATGGTGATGGCCATCCGGTCGCCGGACGCTTCACTTTTGTATACCGACTGGCGCAATGCCACCGCTTCATTGCAGGTGTATGCAAACGGGAGCTTTATCGACATTACGAAAAGAAGGTGGCTGGATTGGTATGCGGTATACGGCCCTTCCGGCACATGGCATGCTTTTCTGTCTGTTTTTCCGCTGATAATGGCGGGAGCGGGCGTTTGCAGGGAAGGCTGGCTTACAAAGAGGAGGATTCCGGCAAAAAAATGGCTGCTGTTTTTTTGTTGCTGCTTTGCTTTTGGCCTGTTTTGCAAACTGTTGCCGGTTATTGTCGCCCCCATCCTGCCTTTTCTGTACATCCGGGAGACGATCGGCGGCGTCATCTTAAGCGGTGCTTATGTTGCACTCATTGAGCTCTGTGTGAAGCACCGGCTGGCGGATTTTCTCAGGCCGGTTGCAATGGCCGGGAGGATGTCGCTTTCCAATTACATCAGCCAGTCTGGTTTAGCCTCTTTGATCTTTTACGCCTACGGTCTCGGGCTTTACGGAAAGCTGTCTGTCTCAAGCGGGGTATTGCTTGTTGTTTTGCTTTTTCTTATGCAAGTGCTGGTTTCCGACATTTGGCTGCACCGCTTCCGCTACGGGCCGCTTGAATGGGGCTGGCGGCGACTCAGTTATCGAAATGACAAAAAAGAATGAGGTGTATACGATGAAATTCATGAGCTTTGTTTGGCAAGACCAGGTCCAATACGGTGTGCTTTATAATGAAACAACGATTTTAAATTTACGGGCTTTGGATAATGGTTTTCCGCCATCTTTGCTTGAAGGCATCCGGGCGGGCGAGGTGTTTACCGGCCGTGTCCGGGAAGCATTGAAAAAACCGGAAGCAACCCTTGAAGGCGCGCTCGTTCCGCTTCACGAGGTTTCCTGCCTTCCCCCGATTCCGAATCCGGTGAGAAACATGCTGTGTGTCGGCAAAAATTACCGGGAACATGCGATTGAAATGGGGAGCGCGGAAGATATTCCTGAACATATTATCGTGTTTACAAAAGCGACAACAACTGTCAATGCACATGAAGCACCGGTTGATTCACACCGGACGGTTACCCGCGAGTTGGATTACGAAGGGGAGTTGGCCGTCGTGATCGGGAAGGAAGGGAAGCAGATTGCAAAAGAAAATGCCCTTTCCCATGTGTTCGGGTATACCATTTTAAACGATATCACAGCGAGGGATCTTCAACGGAAGCATAAGCAATATTTTATCGGGAAAAGTCTGGACGGATCCTGCCCGGTTGGTCCGTGGATTGTCGATCGTTCCGAAATCGAAAATCCGAATGCGCTTGATATCGTGACAAAAGTAAACGGGGAAGTCCGCCAACAGTCCAATACATCCCGCTTCATTTTCCCGGTTGAGGAGATTATATCCGAATTGTCGAAAGGGATGACGCTTTTACCCGGGGATATCATTGCAACGGGCACCCCAGCCGGCGTCGGCAACGGGTTTCATCCGCCGCGTTTCTTGAATCCGGGTGATGAGGTTGAAATTACGGTTGAAAAGGTGGGAACTTTGCGAAACACCATCAAATAAAGTAAGATGGGTATAAGACAGATAAAGAAGCAAAGGAGAAGATCGAACGATGTTAACCCGGACAGATGCGCATGTCACAACATGGGTCATTGCGATCCTTTTGTTTATTTTGGCCTTGTTCCTCCATCGCGCAGGAAAAGAAAAGGCATTTAAAACGGTCCAGATGGTTTTAAGGCTGTTTTACATACTCGTCATCGTCACAGGTGCGCTGCTCTTTTTCCATAACCAGCGCCTCGATCCTGCCCTGTACGGCCTTAAACTGCTTGGCGGGATTCTCGTGATCGGGATGATGGAAATGATTACGCTGCGGCTTTCTAAAAGAAAAAGTACCGGAATTCTCTGGGTTTTGCTGATCATCTTTTTCGCCGCCGTCCTGTATCTTGGGCTGCGCCTGCCGATGGGATGGCATCCTTTTTATTGATGCCTATGCGGTGCCGGTGTAGTTTTTCAGGATAGAAATGGAGAAGGGAGGCAAGGGCCGGCTTGCCTTCCTTTTTACATTTTTTTCAAAAGCATCCGCCTTCCGTCACTCCATGTGCACTCGAACCACTCGTCCGCTTGTTTGCCCAGCCGGAAATGGTGGTGGACGGATAAAATAGCCTCCCCGTTATCAAACAGCATGAAATTCACGCCTTCTTTTTTCTCCCGGTTGACGAGGAAGGACAATACGTTATGACAATAGATGCAATCATAAATAGAAAAGCCTGCCCCGTTTAAGAAAGAGACGAAGCGGTGAAACAGGCCGTCCTCCCACTCTCCGAAGAGCATCTCAAGCGAAAAATTGACCGGCTTCGGAATCCGCAAGCTTGCTTTTTCTTCAAGAAGAAGCATTTCTCCGTCCGATATGATGGTTTCATCTTCTGTTAATACGCCTTTTTTCCAACGCCCGGAATGGAAGATTTCGATTTTTTTGCCTACAAATTCCTCGAGCATCGATGCCTCATCAGATATATCATCAAAAAATACCCATTCTTCATTCAGCTTCTCGATTGAACCGGTTAAAAAAGCGCGGGACTGGCATTCCATGATTTTTAATCTGAACTGTCCGTCCATTTGCGGCCCTCCTTCCCGAGCATCATTTCCTTATTTGTTTTTGACAAGGGGAGGGGTTTTCATACCTTTATAAGCAGAAAGAAAAGGGTCCGGAGCTAGAGATTTTAGCCCGTAAAAATGTTCACTGTTTTGCATCAAGAAACTTTGGTCCGGGGAAATGTACGCCGGTATCGTGCGCGCCTTTTTTAAGCAAAAAGAAAACCGGAAAGGAATGTGCCTTTCCGGTGTGCGCGTCAGCCGTTGATCACGGTGCCGCCGTTTACGTGAATGACTTGCCCGGTCACATAGCTTGAGTCGTCGGACGCAAGATAGACATAGGCAGGTGCCAGTTCGGACGGTTGACCGGGGCGTTTCATCGGGACGTCGGAACCGAATTTTTCAACCTGGTCTGCCGTAAAGGTTGACGGGATTAGCGGCGTCCAGATCGGCCCCGGGGCCACGCCGTTCACGCGGATGCCTTTTGATACGAGCGCCTGTGACAAAGAGCGTATGAATGCTGCAATGGCGCCCTTTGTCGCAGAATAATCAAGCAGCTGCGGGCTGCCTTGATAGGCCGTAATCGAAGTCGTGTTAATAATGGAGCTGCCTTCCTTTAAATGCGGCAGTGCGGCTTTCACCATGAAAAATTGCGAAAAAATATTGGTCCGGAATGTTTTCACAAGCTGTTCTTCCGAAATATCCAGAATGCTTTTTTGCGGGTGCTGTTCGGCCGCATTGTTCACCAGGATATCAAGCCGGCCGAATGTGCCGGCCACTTTTTCCACTGCGTCCCGGCAATGCTGTTCCTCCCCGATATCGCCCGGGATGATCAGGCATTGGCGCCCCTCTTTTTCCACCAGTTCTTTTGTTTGCTTTGCATCCTCATTTTCATTCAGATAGCAAATGGCGACATGCGCGCCCTCTTTTGCAAAATAAATGGCGACAGATTTGCCGATGCCGGAATCCCCGCCGGTAATGAGCGCAACTTTTCCATCCAGTTTGCCGCTTCCTTTGTAGTTGTCTTTCACATTTTCCGGCTGCGGGTTCATTTCCGTTTCTGTGCCGGGCTGCCTGTTCTGGTGCTGGGCGGGCAAAGTTTTCTTGGAAGCATTTTGTTCGTTCGCCACTTTTACCACTCCTCGTTCAATTTTTAACGTTTTTCCGAA
>NZ_JARTJQ010000064.1:0-622 GCF_036225245.1 Weizmannia sp. CD-2023 | reverse complement strand
TTTTGGGGCGCCAGTAACAAATTGCGACTCAAAGTGAACCGAGAGAAGACGATGATCACACATATTAGAAACATCAAGTTCCTGAGTTATGGATTCTACCTTTATGAAGGAAAATGCAAATTCCGGGTACACCCGAAGGGTGTTCAAAAATTAAAGGAGAAAATTCGCAGAATCACAGGAAGAAGCAACGGATTAAGCGTAGAGGAAAGAAAGAAAAGGCTAAACGACACTGTCCGAGGATGGGTAAATTACTACAAGCTAGCGGATATGAAAAGTCTGGTAACCAGACTGGACCAATGGACACGAAGAAGAATGCGAATGGTAACTTGGAAAAGATGGAAGAGAGTACGCACAAGATTTTATTGGCTCAAGAAATTAGGGATCAATAAAAGAAAGGCGTGGGAATGGGCTAACACAAGAAAAGGCTACTGGAGAATCTCCGGCAGCCATATCTTAGCTAGAACCCTTACAAACGAACTCTTCCGAAGAGCAAGGTATATAAGTTTTCTGGATTACTATCTGTCTGTACGGTCGTAAACTTTAGAACCGCCGTGTACGGAACCGTACGCACGGTGGTGTGAGAGGTCGGCTAATCAAATAATGATTAGCCTCCTACTCGATT
>NZ_JARTJQ010000063.1:0-58411 GCF_036225245.1 Weizmannia sp. CD-2023 | reverse complement strand
AAGTCCGAAACTTGAGTAAAAAACATTGGGAAACGGTGAGTCGAGTTTCTGACGTTCATGGAGGGTTTATCTGTGTATAAGCGTATTATCGTGGTGGTTGCGAGTGCCTTGTTTGCACTACTTGCGTTGCTCGCTGCAATTATCACAGGCCTATATGATCGAGACTTTCCGCAAGCCATTCATACTGGGAGTAGGATTAGCCTAGACTTTAGCGAATCAAATATTTCCATTACTAAGGCATTTGACACGTTGGAGAAATTAGATGCACGCTGGGGTCTGGGACTAGTCAAGGTTGCACCGGATCTTGAGGGGGATGGCGATGCTCAGATTTTCGTGGCACTTAATAATGAGGGCTTCCCCAAGGAATTTACTTGGTTTGGCGGCGAAGGTACAGGTAAGATCGTTGGGAAGGAGAGACTTGCCACTTCTTACCCTGATGGTTTATATTTAGTGACCGGAAAGGAAACCCACTTGAATGAGTTGGTGAACTCGTTAAAGCAATCAGGTGTTAAGGTGAGTCGTACGGATGCGTCAATTTTTCGCAGTCTAGAATTTGTGGTGCGGGAAAGGGGATTTGCTGCTGCTGTTGTTGCAGCTTTTGCGCTAATCGCCGCACTGGCGTTGTTTTGGTTGTCGTTGAGAGCACGCGGGCGAGCGCTCCGTGTTTTAGGTGGATGTCCAACCGTACAAATCCAAATGCAGGATCTATCAGGGTTCGGTGGTGCACTACTGCTTGCGGCGTTAGTCGTGGTGGTGGTTTCAGCAGGCTATGTAGGTATATTTCATGGCTGGATGTACGTAGGTGCCTTTCTCAAAGCTTTAGTAAGTCTACAAGTTGCAATCATCGGTGTATCCCTATTCGTAGCGTTTGTTATGTCGGCTTCTGCCTGGCCGAGCGCCACCATGCTTGCCACCAGACAACCAGCAGTAAAGAGCCTGCGTGTAGCGGCAATTGTGATTCAAGTATTAACTTTTCTACTGGTGGTTGCTGCGGCCGGACCCGCATGGTCTACATACAAACACTCTTCAGCTATGGCAGCTGAAATGGCACAGTGGAAGCAATTGGCAGACCAAGTCGCCATTGTATTTGCAACAGATGTTGATGAAATGGACAGCTTGGAACCCCAAATTGGCAAATTAGTAAAAGAAGCTGAATCGCGTGATAAGGTTGCTCTATCTTATACTTTTACCAAAGAAATGGGATTACCGGCTGATTCTGGAAAGTATTCAGCAGTCTCATTCGTGAACCAGCGTTGGCTCGACCTAGTGACTAAGGGTGCACCACAGTCAGCTGTTAAACCGGTACCTTATCGCAGTATTCCAAAGGGACTCATTCAAATGGTTCGTGAAGAGACTAAACTTCTATCAAGGCATGGTTTTTCTAGGGAATCATTCGGACAGCTTCAGTTTATGCAACCAGTAAAAGGGTTTCAGTTACCAGTGGCCCAAGGAGGTGGGGGCCAAAGTCTTCACTTTGCTGACGATGTCCTGGTCGTTGTTGTGCCATCGATTTATGATGCATTTAACGATTCTACACTAACCTCCATGGCTTCAACTAGTAACATTGTGTTTACCGGTGTGGCTGCTACACAGCAATTGTTAAAAAATCACGGCCTTGATGTGCGCGCGTTACGCGAACACGGCATTCATGGTGAACTTCATATTGCTTACATTGCTGAAGATGGGATTCTTCAAGCGCAGTTTGCAGCGAATGTTGTAAGGTTGCAGAGCTTTGCGCTGATTGCCTTGGTGGTTGCTTTCACTGTCGCAACAGTGATCAGTGCGTTGATTACCGCGATATTACGGGCGAAACATGACTTCCCGCTTCGGTTGGCGGGTCAATCTTGGGCACGGATTTTATGGAATCGTGTGGTCAAGGAATTGCTAATTGGTACCGGCCTTGCGGGCATTGTTGTCATGCTACAAAGGCCAGATGCGATGGAAGCCGTACTTGTGATAGCAGTATATGGATTGCTTGTCGTACCGTTAAGTCATCTTTTTGCTACGCGCTATTGTTTCAATGGTGTTATCAGACGTCGAATTTGATGGCAGTCTCAGACAATTTTATATGAAAAATGTTTAAATGGTCATTTTATTTAATGTGCAATCTGAACTGTTTTCTGTTATATAAACGAAGTTGGTTTCCAACTTTTCATTCTATGAAATATTTTTTGGATTGAGATTTTTGTGGGACTTCTTTCTTTTTAGGGAAATCGCTGGATTATTCTTTTTACTACTATTGTTTCTAGGGTAATAACCATTGTAGAACATAAGGAATAATAAAAGACATTTGAAATTAAAACAAAAATAAGGTACATGCCTGAGGCCAGCAGATAGAGTAAAAAAATGAGGATTATTTCGCTGATTCATATAAAAATCCATGGATAGAGCGGATTCGCACAGAATTCCGCTTTTTTGTATTAGCCATCAATGTTTGGGTAGCATCTGTCCACTTTTTTTCGGTGATACCACACAAATTTTTCGGTAATACCACACAAAGATTTCGGTGACAATGGCTCTAGGGCCTATTAAAATATGAGTATCAGATACATTGATTAGTGTATCTTTCTAAAGTTTTTAATGTCCTTAATAACTGATAAAAAATATCCTTGATTTTCTTATGGGTTGAGGAAAAAGGATTGAAGAATTCAACTATTAACAATATTAAACAATTAATGGAGAGATAAACAAATGAAAAAAGAAATAACATCATCAAATACTTATTGGATTTTTATTTCTTTATTTTTTATAGTAATATTTAATGCTTTTTTTCAATACTGTATTCATCAAAAAGCGCTAAATTTGTTTTGGTCTCAGGTTGATAAAGAAAATCATCTTGGCTCTTCAATTAATGTAATATTTTATGCTGTTCAAAGTTTTACGGTGCTTACGTCAATAGTTGGCATATTAATAGGAGCTTTAGTGGTTGCTTTTTTTGGATTCCTGTTTGGAATTAAAAAAAAGAAAAAAGATTATTTATTAGTTTATTCCCTAACTTCATTATTTCTTTCATTTAAACTTGTCATAGCAGGCATAGTAAATCTGTTTCATGCAAATACAAGCAAAATCTATATTGTTGGAAAGCAGAGTTTTCTTTCACAAATAGCGGATCCTTTTTTATGGTTAAGTACTGTTTTATTTTTCCTTTTAGGAGTTAATATTTTATCAAGCAACAGAAAAAAAGTATTTTATTTAACACTCATTTATTTGCTGATTAAATTTGTAAATATCGGTCTCTCTTATTTTCTAAATTATATAGTTTAATAATGGGGGGCTATTAAACTATATATATAAAAATTAAGATTGGAGTGAAATGTATGGTAAACAGCTTATCTAACAAAAAAAGGGTATTTCTGTTTGTGGTAATTGGGCTGGTACTCGCCACTCTGTCATCGGTTGCGTATATCAGCACACTACAAATCACTATTCATCAAACTGCAGTTTTGCCTGGCAATGCTTACTTAGCAAGCACTCTTGGCATTTCCACCGCCGCAGCAAAGAAGGCTATCGATATTATCGATACTGCTTCAACGATTGCATCAATTATTTCTTTAATTGGTGTTGTTACAGGCGCTGGAGCTATCTCTTACGCTGTTGTCGCTACTGCTAAAGCGATGATCAAAAAATACGGTAAAAAGTACGCGGCAGCTTGGTAATTAGCATTACCTGCCCCCCCTTTTTTAGTTTGAAGAAAGAGTTGACGAGTTTATGAAAAATAATAATTATAGTATACTGTATTATATTGTGAAATTTAATATGCTCTCAAAGACAAGAAAAAAATTAGACGATTGGAATCTGAATCATATTGGGGTTAAAAAGGCCTTTTATGCTTTATTATCCTTTATCTTTCTCACTTCATTACTAGTGTTTATTTTGTCGTTTTATATTAGTAAGAAATACATGCTCCCAAATACATATTTACAGTTACTGTTGGTATTCATTTTCATTGAACAAATCGCTTCGTCCCTAAGTTTTTTCAAAAACAATAGAGACTATTTTTTAAAAGATGAAAGAAAGTTAATCCATCAAAATAGAAGGATTAGGATTGTTCAGTTGAAATCTGTTTTAGTATATAAAACTATTGAAAAAGCAATGCTAACAAGTATTTTAATATTAATACCCGTTTTATTAGCTTTAAACCTAACCCAAAACTCAATTATCGGTATATTTGATTTGCTTCTCATAGTACTTATGTATTTCTTTGTTAACTTTTTCTTGTCGTTGTTATTCTCTTACATTCCATATATTTTATCAATTTTATGGTCAAGAGCATTAAAATCATCCATTATAAAAATAATTGCATTAATTATTAACCTATTGGTACCTGTGATTATTGGCTTCTTCGGATTTTATTTGCTGAATAAATTTAATATTGTACAGTCCCTGTATGAATTATCCCATACTAAAATATTTTATTATTTTAAAGTGGCAAACCCTTATCAAGTAATTTGTAAAAATAACATTTCCTCCGACTTAATCATTGTTTCAATTTTGGCGGTTTCATGTGTGCTTGTATATATAATATGGAGCAAAACTTTAGAGAGATTCGACTTAATAGAGTACACGAAATTAAATAATCGAGTTTACTCAAACACAATACCGCTAGCAAATAAAAAGAAAATATTTTATTGTATCTTACATAAAGATAGAGCTTTTCTATTAAGAATCGATGGTTTCTTTTTTAGAAATCTTGGCAACATGCTATTTTTGGTTATGTTTTTTCTTGGATTTGGTTTCCCTTTTATCTTAAGATACTTTAGTGGCTATCCTGTTCAAGCATCGATTATTTCCGCTTTTTTAATTTCTTCATTGTTCTATCAGCTTGTTGGAGATGCAATAAAAATGATTCTTTCCGTTGAATTAGATTTAAAAAATTACCATATTTTTTATTCTAATGTATTTAATTTATGGGAATTAGCAAAACCAAAATTAAGAAATTATAATCTTATTGTTTGGTTTCTAACGATTTTTCTAACTTTTATTTCTTTTTTCTGGCAACCTTATTTCATTCTGCTTCATTTTGTATTTTTTATTATATTTTTGTGTAACGGTTATTTATATAGCCTTATTCAAACAAGTAGTGTTTTACTGTATCCAAAAAAGAACTGGGAGCATTTCTATGAAATCGGGGAATCAAGTAAAGCAAAAACATTTCAACATATCTACGAAGGATGTATCTTTGTCATTATATTACAAATGATAAGTCTCGTCAGTTTCCTGTTAATGAAATTCAGTACTTTTTCTTCAATTATACTTTTAAGCCTTGGGACAGTTATGATTGTTTTTACTTTACTTAATTATTTATTCTCTATGTTATATCTAAAAAAGATTAACATGAATGAGAGGTACATTTTGAATGATAGAGATTAAAAATATTAAAAAACGATTCGATAAAAAAATTGTTCTGAGGGGGCTTTCTCTGGAAATTAAAGACGGCGATTTTTTTGGAATATTAGGGACAAACGGTGTAGGGAAAACAACTTTGTTAAAAATTATTGCAGGGATGATGGTTCCTGATAGTGGGGAAGTCACCATAAATGGAGAAAAACAAGACATTAAAAATTATGCATTGCAAAATCTTATAGGATTTGTACCGGATCACGCTATTTTATACGAATATCTTACGGGAGAAGAGTATCTGTATTTTGTTGGCGGAATGTTTAATGTGCCAAAAAAGAAAATTGTCGAATTTGCCGCGAATATCCTTAATGATTTTGAATTGTATAATGAGAAAGATCAATTAATAAAAACGTATTCTCATGGAATGAAGCAAAAGATTTCGATAGCGGCTGCTCTAATACATGAGCCTCAAATTTTAATATTAGATGAACCGCTTACGGGAATAGATTTAAAATCAAGTAAGGTTATAAGGAAATTTCTAAAAGATTACACGGATAAAGGAAAAACAGTGCTCATAACAACTCACTTATTAGAATTAGCTCATTCTGTTTGCAACCAAATAGCAATCATCCATGAAGGCAAACTTGCCAGAAAAATAACCGTGCAAGATTATAGCTTGGATAAATTAGAGGAGGAAGTAGAAAACATATATGTATAAAGTTCCCTCTATTTTAAGAAACAATTGGATTTTGTTGACGATTACAACAGCAATCTATGTTTCGGGTTTTGTATACGGTATCACATCCGCTGATCCAGTTAATAAAAGCGGAAGTTTAAATACAACATCTAGTCTGATACATCTAATTGACAATAATTTATTAGCGTGCGGTCTGATCATTTCCGGTTTTTTTACGTTTGGTTTAACTACAATTTTATATTTATTTACAAATGGATTAATCCTTGGCGAATCCATTATGAATAATCTGGACTTTGGTGTATTAAAAATTGTTTTATTGATTTTACCACATGGAATATTCGAAATTCCTGCTTTAATTGTAAGTGGAGTAATTGGTTTTAAAGGTATTACTCTAATTCCTCAATTGTTCCACAAGAAAAATATCAGCAACTTTATCAAAGATTATTTTACAAATATACTGCTATTACTAATTGTGGTAATGCTATTTATTATGATCAGCGGTTTAATAGAAACCTATTTGACACCATTATTCAAATAGAAAGGATAGGAAAATGAAAAAAATAGGTGAAATCTTATATTTGATTGGAATTCCGCTTGTTTTAGCTTTCGGATTGATTATATCCCATTATTATCCATTTTTATTGCCAGTAAGTACTTTCGGGTTATTTGGTTTATATATGTTTTTGTTTAGCCCATTTAAAAAGATTTTTGCACGAATACTATTTATCACAGTATTTATTGTAAACTTAATCGGCAGTGTTCTTTTATATTTTGCCTGAAAGGAGATGGGATAGTTGGTTAACAAGTATGCAATTTTTATAGTTGCACTTATATTTTTTATTCTAGCAGTTACAGTCAAGCCGGTTTTTGAACTTATAGGTTGGAATCTTCCGGATAGAACATTAAATATGGTGGCAGTTATTTTTGGCCTCCTCGCACTTTGCATATCGTTAATAACAGCCGTCATTGCCGTTATCGATTTTAAAAAGTAGATTTCCATAGTTGCGTTTTAAGCCACATTTATTAACAAGAAATAAAAACATATTTATGAACGAGGTTTTATCATGAATGAAGAGACAGCTAACGGGAAGAAAAATCTCATTATTGCTTTGATTATTATTGCCGCCCTTTTTGGAGTGCTGTGCTTGGTAATTGTTTTAAGGACGAATGCAAGTTTAAAAAGCGAACCCCATTACCAGCAATATGTGGTCAAATATACTCCGGCGTTAGTTGAAACAGGGAAGGTTTCAGCAAAGCAGACACAGAATTTGCAACTACCGGATGGTACAGTACAAAAAGTAAATGTACGGAACGGTGATGAAGTGAAAAAAGGGGATGTTCTCTTAACAACCCATAATAACGAAATCATAGAGAAGATTACTGAGGTGAAACAGAGTATTTTAAAAATACAGCGCGACTTAGCGGTTCAAAAACAAAACATTGCTTATCTTAAAAAGAAATTATCAGCAGTACACCAAGAAGAGAATAAAGAGGAGCTGAATCTTGAAATTGCAAGAGATCAGAATACCTATCGAGATACAGAAGCTGGTTTGCAAAATCAACAGGATCAATTAAATCAGCTGGAGAATAGAGTGGAGGGCAGGTTAAAAGCACCGTTTGATGGTGTGGTGAGTATTTCCACTAATAATAGCGGCCAATCGCAATACAGCATCAGCTCGGATGCTTTAGAGGTCCAGTCGAGTGTTTCCGAATATGACTATGACAAGTTGCGTGTAGGGAGTAAAGTGGTTATTAAGGCCTTGGCAAACGGGAAGAGGCAGACCACAACCATTCAGTTTATTTCCAAAATACCCTCAAAAACCGCTACTAAGAAAGGCTTTTCAATGTATGACTTCACGGTCGATGTGGATCGCCGCTTTATGGCAGGCCAAAGCGTGCAAATCACAATACCACAAAAGCAAATAAAGCTTCCGAGCAAAGCCATTATCAAAAAGAATGGTCAAACGGCCGTTTATTTAGTCGTAAATGGAAAAGCACGTTTTCGCACTGTGGCGGTAGAGAAACAGAACGGTTTCTACACCCTCAAAAGCGGATTGCACCCCGGCGATCGTATTGTGGCTGATCCGGACAAACGACTAAAAGATGGAGCGAAGGTGAACTGATTGATTCGATTAGAACGGCTCAACAAGTATTATCAACAAGGAGATGAAAAAATTCATGTGCTGAAGGATATTTCTTTGGAAATTAATCAAGGAGAGTTCGTGGCAATTATGGGGCCGTCGGGTTCGGGCAAATCAACGCTCATTAATATCATTGGCTTTCTTGATAATCAATTTGAGGGTGAATACTTGTTTAAGAGGAATTCGGTAATTGGCAAGTCATCAAAAGACTATGCAAAGTTGCGAAATCAAAACGTGGGCTTCGTTTTCCAAAATTTTAAACTGATTGCGAATTTAACGGTTGCTGAGAATGTTGGTTTACCGTTGCTTTATGCCGGATACCGCCGAAAGGACATCGGCGAACGAGTGAATAATGTATTGCAAAGTGTGCATTTAAAAGGAATTGCTAAAAAGTTGCCGTCCCAGCTGTCGGGCGGCCAGCAACAGCGTGTTGCCATTGCCCGCGCCCTTATATCCAAGCCGAGTTTCTTACTGGCCGATGAGCCCACTGGCGCACTTGACAGGCATACTTCGCAAGAGATTTTAAAACTGTTCCTTGACTTAAATCAAAAATTACGATCCACCATTATTATGGTTACGCACGATTACCAAGTTGCCAGCCAGAGCCAACGTATGATTCAAATTATGGATGGCCGGATTGAAAGCGATAGGAGCGTCAGCAAATGAGGGCAGCCGAACTGTTTTTTACTGCAATACGTTCGCTTTTGGCGAATCGAAGGCGAAGTATTTTAACAATGTTGGGCATCGTTATCGGCATTGCCTCGGTGATTACGATTATTTCCTTAGGTAAAGGCGTTGAGAAAGCAACTCTTAAAAATTTACAGGCGTCCAATTCGGGCAAGCAGTCAACTGTCGTGGAGTATTATGCTGACGATTTGAACGCGGCCGAATCTGGTTTTAATGAGTCGGATCTATCGTTATTAAATTCCGCCGGGGCAAGCTTCGGACTGGCAGAGGCTCATATTATTAACGATGACAATGGGACAGTCGATGTCCAGGCTTCGCTAAATGGTAGCGAACAAAACGTAACAGTAAAGCTTCTTAAACGTTCTTCTTCGGAACAAGAGATTTCTGCTGGCCATAATATCTCTCAAAATAATATCACATTCGCTGATCCTGTTGCTTTAATTTCAAAAAAATTGGCGGCTTCTATTTATATTCAACCCAATCGTGCCTTAGATACGGCTGTCATCGTGAATGGGATTAGCTACCATGTTATCGGAGTCTTTGAAAATGCCGATGATTTTCATGATATAATGATTCCCAAAAAGGTTTATAAGAAAAGTAATATCAGCAACGTGGGAAATAAATTAAAACTGGTCTTCAATCGCGGGGAAAACGTCAGTAAACAAACAAAAAAAATCGTCAGCCTGCTCAACAAGCAGGGCAGCCATCATTTGCAGGGGAGCTATGAGCATATAGAAATGGGGCAAATCTTGAAAGGCATTGGATCAGTCATTAACAGTTTAACCTACTTCATTAGCGCAATTGCCGGGATTTCGCTGTTTATTGCTGGGATTGGGGTAATGAACATGATGTATATTTCTGTCTCTGAACGTACCCGGGAAATTGGCATTCGTCTCGCTATCGGCGCAACCCCAAAGAATATCTTATTCCAGTTCCTTTTGGAAGCGGTGTTGTTGACGGGAATAGGCGGCTTGATTGGTTTTGGGATAGGTGGTGGACTCGCGTGGCTCATTTCGCTCTTCTTACCTTTCCGTGCCGTGATCGGTGTAGGAAGCTTTTTACTCGCTTTTTGCGTCTCTACCTTTGTCGGCATTCTATTTGGCATATTGCCGGCTAAAAATGCAGCCAATAAGAACTTGATCGATATTTTGCGTTAGGATGTTGATTGGAAGAATACAGTGGTCTAAACAATGATGAATGTGCAAAGTAAAATGTCCTAACCGGACCCCTTCTTCGAACGAAGTGGCCATGCGTGCCCTTTCGCGTATTTTTTCCCGGGTAGGCCAAGTCACTTTTTCACAAGGAAGACAAGGTTTGTCCGCCAAATGTTACTTGGAAAAATGGGCTGAAAAAAATAAAAAAATTTTTGAAATGAAGGTTGACAATTCTTATTTTCAGCATTAAGATAATAATCAATCAATGAAACATTTTTCAGGCGATGAAGAAGAAGAGTAACCTGTGTGGATTCCGAAGAGAGCCGGTGGGTGGTGCGAACCGGTGATGACGTGCAGGCGAATGGGCTTCCGAGCTTCCAAACCGAAACGATTCCGGAGTAGGCTTTGGCGAATGCCTTATCGTTACAAAAGGCAGGTATTACGGTTTTTCCCTGATACCGTCAAAGCCGGGCTGATTAAGCCAATAAAGGTGGCACCGCGGGTTCCCCGTCCTTTACATGGATTGGGAACCCTTTTTGCGTTCCGTTAAAAAAATTCCATAAAAGAAAATCGTTGAGTAAGAAGAGTATGCAAATGGCAAGCGTTCCAGAGAGCCGGCGTGGGTGGGAGTCCGGCACGAACTGCCTTTGCAGAATGGGCTTATGAGAGGTTTCCTGAACTGTGTAGTAGGGAAACACGGATTCCCCCGTTACAGGGATAGGGTATAAAGAGTGGCTTGCTCCGTACCCGAATGAGCGGAAAGGTTTTAAATCCTTTCAAAAGAGGTGGCACCGCGTTGGAAAACGTCCTCTGTCCTGCAGCATATAACTGCGGGCAGAGGACGTTTTTTATTTAGCCGGGAACCGGGATCTGTAATCGGAACCCGCCTGTTAAGTGAAGGATATCTAGCCGGTTCAGCCAGGTGGCAGCCGGAGCGCGAAAAACCACCTAGTTGTAACCATTAATAAAAAAGGAGAGCGGACGGATGCAATACAAAATGGTTAAGCTAAACGGCGACGTTTTAACGCCTATCATGATTTTTACGAGACTGAAAGGAAAATGCAAGTTTTTGTTCGAAAGTTCGCTGCCAAATGACAGCAACGGCCGGTTTTCTTTTATCGGGGCTGATCCGGTAAAAGCGTTCATCGGGCGGGATGATGAACTGGAAGTGATTGACCGGATGACAGGACGGCGAGAAATAAAAAAAGGAAAGCCGCTCGATATTGTCAAAGACCTGTTGCCGCGTCTTGGCATTCAGCTTCCCTTTCCGTTTTACGGCGGGGCGGTCGGCTATATCGGCTATGACGCCATCCGCCAGTATGAAGAGATCGGCCGTGTGCCGGAAGATGAAACAGGAATCCCCGATCTGCATTTGATGCTGTACCAAAACATAGCTGTTTACGACCATAAAAGCCAGACCGTCTACCTTGTTTCAACCGGGGAAGACGGGGAGGAAATAGAAAAAAGTCTTGCGGCAATGGAAAAAGCGATTCGCCAGCAGACGAGCGCAGAACCATTTGTCGACTATGGCCCGGTTGATTTTGCCCCGGCCATTCAAAAACAGGCATTTATGGAGATGGTCGAAACCGCAAAACAGCATATCGAAAACGGGGACATTTTCCAGGTTGTCCTCTCACAGCGCATGAAAGGGACGCTCTCGCACGACCCGTTCTATTTTTACCGGAAGTTAAGGAAAGCGAACCCGTCCCCGTACATGTTTTATCTCGACTTCGGCGGCTATGTCATCCTCGGGGCATCGCCGGAAAGCCTGATCAAAACGAAGGGGCGTGTGGTATATACGAACCCGATTGCGGGAACGCGCCCGCGCGCCAAAGTCCCGGAAGAAGATGAGCGACTTGAAAACGAGCTTTTACACGATGAAAAAGAACTTGCCGAACATAAAATGCTCGTTGATCTGAGCCGGAACGACCTCGGCCGGGTGTGCGAGCCCGGCAGCATCCGGGTGCAAAAATATATGGAAGTCGAGCGGTTCCAGCATGTGATGCACATCGTTTCGGAAGTACGGGGAAAATTGCGGGACGGTTTTAGCGGAATTGATGCGCTCATCTCCTGTCTCCCGGCCGGCACGGTATCAGGCGCGCCGAAAATCCGCGCGATGCAGATCATCAACAGCCTGGAAACCCTGAAGCGCGGCATGTACGCGGGAGCGGTTGGCTATATCAACCTGAACGGCGACATCGATTTTGCGCTCGCCATCCGCTCGCTCCTGATTAAAGACAACACCGCTTATTTGCAGTCGGGCGCAGGCATTGTCTACGATTCCGATCCGGAAAAAGAGTATGAAGAAACGCTCAACAAGGCGAGATCGATTCTGGAGGTACAGACACATGATTTTATTGCTCGATAACTATGACTCTTTTACTTACAACTTGTATCAGTATTTTTGCGAACTTGGGGAGGAAGTAAAGGTGTTCCGCAATGACCGGATCACCGTGGATGAAATCAGAAGGCTCAAGCCGGAAGCGATTGTCCTCTCGCCGGGGCCCGGGGTGCCGGAAAATGCCGGCATTTCCATTGAAGTCGTTAAAACATTTTACCGGCAAATCCCGCTGCTCGGCGTCTGCCTCGGCCATCAGGCAATCGCCGCGGCATTCGGGGGAGGGATCACAAAAGCAAAAGAAATCAAGCATGGCAAAACTTCGCTTGTGCGCCATGAGGGGAAAGGAATTTTCAGCGGCCTGCCGGATCCGGTCGAAGTGATGCGCTACCACTCGCTTGTCATGGACCGGACAAAGATCCCGGAAGTCCTGGAAGTGGTTGCCGAATCTCTTGATGACGGCGAAATCATGGCCATTCAACATCAATCCGCCCCATGCTTCGGCGTCCAGTTTCATCCCGAGTCGATCGGGACGGAAACCGGCAAACAGATGCTTGAAAATTTTTTACGCGAAATCAGAAAGGATGAGAAAGTTGAAACCGTATCTTGAAAAAATTTTGGCACAAGAAGGGCTGACGTTTGAAGAAATGCGGGAAGCATCCCGCGCACTGTTTTCAGATGAAGTGACAGAAGGGGAGATGGGCGCATTTTTGGCCGTCTTGAAATGCAAAGGCGAAACGGCGGAAGAAATTGCCGGGCTGGTCGAAGTGATCCGTGAAAAAGCCGTGCCGGTTCCGTGCAGCGTTCCCGGACTGATGGACAACTGCGGGACGGGCGGGGACGGCAGCCACAGTTTTAATATTAGCTCGACCTCCGCGTTTGTGCTGGCGGCAAGCGGCGTGAAGGTCGCCAAACATGGCAACCGCAGCGTCTCAAGCCAGACCGGAAGCGCCGATGTCCTTGAAAAACTCGGGATTTCCTTGTCTTTCCCGGCGGAAGAAATTGAAGGCTTGCTGAGAGAAATCGGCATCGTCTTCCTGTTTGCCCCGAATGTCCATCCGGCCCTCGGAAAAATGATGAAAATCCGGAAAGATTTGCGGATCCCGACGATTTTTAACCTGATCGGCCCGCTCACAAACCCGATGAACCTGGAAACACAACTGCTTGGGCTTTACCGGCGCGATATGCTCAGGACGATGGCAGAAGTACTTGGCCGCCTTGGCAGAAAACGCGCGCTCGTTGTCAATGGCGCCGGCTATCTTGATGAAGCATCTTTATCGGGGGAAAACCATTTTGCGCTGCTCGACGGCGGGAAAATTACCACGTTTACGCTGACGCCGGAAGAAGTCGGTTTGCCGTATTACCCGCTTGAAGCGATCCGCGGCGGCGATGCACAAAAAAACAGCGATATTTTGCTGTCAGTATTGAAGGGAGAAAAAGGTGCTTATCGTGATACGGTGCTCTTCAATGCCGGGCTTGCGCTCTTTGCTGCAGGGCGGGCAGAGACGGTAAAAGAAGGGATCCGGATTGCGGAGCAGGCAATCGAATCGGGCGCGGCACTTGAAAAACTGCACGCGCTCATTGAAGCGAGCCGGAAACTCACGCAGGAGGCGATTTAAATGGCATTTTTAGAAAAGATTTTAGCCGAAAAAGAAAAAGAAGTGGCCCGTATCAAAGCTGCAGGAAAGGCTTTTGCCCCAAACGCGCGCAAAGCCCCTTCTCTTTATGAAACATTTATGCAGGCCGAAAAAACAAGCATCATTGCTGAAATCAAACGGGCCTCCCCATCAAAAGGGGATATCCGAACGGGCGTGGATCCCATCCGGCAGGCGCTTGCCTACGAAAAAGCAGGCGCCGGCGCCATTTCCGTTTTAACGGATGAAATCTTTTTTAAAGGATCGGTGGAAGATTTGAAAGCCGTAAGCGATGCAGTCCGGCTTCCGGTTCTCTGCAAAGATTTTATCATCGACGAAATTCAGATCGACCGGGCAAAAGCATATGGTGCAAGCGTAATTCTCCTGATCGCAGCGGCTCTTTCCCCCGAAAGGCTCCGTCAGCTGTACGATTATGCCCGGGGCGCCGGCCTTGAAGTGCTGCTTGAAGTGCACAATGAAGCGGAACTGGAAACCGCTGTGGAAACAGGGGCCCGGATTATCGGCATCAACAACCGCAATTTAAAGACGTTTGACGTTGATCTCGGCGTTGCCAAAAAGCTCGCGCCAAAAATCTCAAATCCGGATGTGCTTGTGATTAGTGAAAGCGGCATCCGCACCCGGAAAGATGTCGTTCGCGCTGAACATGCCGGGGCAAAAGGGATTTTAGTCGGGGAAACGCTGATGCGTGCAAACGACCCGGAAACGGCAATAAAAAGACTGACCGGTCTCCCGGAGAAACGGAAAGTCAAGGTTTGCGGCATTCGCACGCTTGAAGCGGCCCGAGCGGCTGTCTCTGCAGGGGCGGACATGATCGGCTTTGTATTTGCCGAAAGCAAACGGAAGATTACACCGGAAAAAGCAGCACAGATTGCAGAAGCGTTGCCGGATTCTATCGAAAAAGTGGGCGTATTCGTCAATGAATCGCCTGAAAAAATGGCGGAAATTGCAGAGCGGGCCGGGCTCGATTACCTGCAGCTGCACGGTGATGAAACAGCAGAAGACGTCGCGCAAATCCCTTATCCGGTAATCAAGGCTTTCCCGGTAAGGACAGATGCTGATCTCGAAGCGATACACGATTACCGGTGCGATCTGGTGCTTTTGGACAGCGCCGGCGGAAAATATCGCGGCGGTAACGGAAAGGCGTTTGACTGGGAATTGGCAAAGGCGCTATCGGATGAGCGGGCGGTGGTGCTTGCCGGCGGGCTCACACCGGAAAATGTCGAAGCCGCGATTCTTTCCGCCCGGCCGCATATCGTCGACGTTTCAAGCGGGGTGGAGACAAACGGGGAAAAAGACCCGGATAAAATCAAAACCTTTGTGCAAGCAGCAAGAAAAGCATTTCAAAAATTAGAGGAGCGTGACGATAATGCAAACATACAAACTGCCTGATACAAACGGCCGTTTCGGGACTTTCGGGGGGAGATTCGTCCCGGAAACCTTGATGCCAGCTGTTAAAGAACTCGAGCAAGCTTATCATGAAGCCATGAACGATCCGGCTTTTCATGCGGAATTGGAGAAACTGCTGAAGCAATATGTCGGTCGTGAAACCCCGCTTTATTTTGCAGAAAACTTAACAAAGCTTGGCGGCGGCCCGAAAATTTTCCTGAAACGCGAAGATTTGAATCATACGGGGGCACATAAAATCAACAACACAGTCGGCCAGGCGCTGCTTACGCTTAGAATGAGAAAAAAGAAAGTCGTTGCCGAAACGGGCGCCGGCCAGCACGGAGTGGCAACAGCAACTGTGTGCGCGCTGCTCGGCCTTGAATGCATGATTTTTATGGGGGAAGAAGATATCCGCCGGCAAAAGCTCAATGTATTCAGAATGGAATTGCTCGGTGCAAAGGTCAAAAGTGTGGCGCAGGGCAGCGGCACATTGAAGGATGCGGTCAACGAGGCACTCCGCTACTGGGTTGCCCATGTGGAAGACACGCACTACATTATGGGTTCAGCAGTCGGCCCGCATCCGTTTCCGCAAATTGTCCGCGATTTCCAAAGTGTGATTGGGAAAGAAACGAAAAAACAGATTGTAGAACAGACAGGCAAACTTCCCGATGCAGTTGTCGCCTGTGTCGGCGGCGGCAGCAATTCGATCGGCATGTTTTATCCATTTGTGGAAGATAAGTCCGTAAAATTGTTCGGCGTGGAAGCGGGCGGCGCCGGCCTTGGAACAGGAAAGCACGCGGCGTCTTTAAGCGACGGCAAACTCGGCGTACTTCACGGCATGAAAACATATCTGCTGCAAAATGACGACGGGCAAATCCAGGAAGCTTATTCGGTATCGGCCGGGCTTGATTATCCGGGAGTCGGGCCGGAACACAGCTATTTAAAAGAAACGGGCCGGGTTACGTATACGTCCGTGAATGACGATGAAGCATTGGATGCATTCCGGTTGCTTTCAAGGACAGAAGGCATTATCCCGGCCCTGGAAAGCGCACATGCTATCAGTTTTGCACTGAAACTGGCAAAAACAATGGGGAAAGACGAAACAATCGCCGTTTGCCTGTCGGGGCGCGGGGACAAAGATGTAGAAGCAGTCAGCCACTTGCTTGGAGGGGAAAACAATGGGTGAAATTCCGGCCCTGGAAAGCACACATGGCAACAGTTTTGCGCTGCAATCGGCAAAAACGATTGCTGCTAGCCTCTTGGGGCACGGGGACAAAGATGGAGGAGCGGTCAGCCGCTTGTTTGGAATAGGTGAAATTCCGGCCCTGGAAAGCACACATGGTAGCAGTTTTGCGCTGCAATCGGCAAAAACGATTGCTGCTAGCCTCTTGGAGCGCAGGGACAAAGATGGAGGAGCGGTCAGCCGCTTGTTTGGAATAGGTAACATTCCGGCCCTGGAAAGCATACATGGTAGCAGTTTTGCGCTGAAACCGGCAAAAATGGTCGCTGCTAGCCTCTTGGAGCGCAGGGACAAAGATGAAGGAGCGGTCAGCCGCTTGTTTGGAGGGGAAAACAATGGGTAAACAAAAATTGGAAGCACAGTTTGAAACGGTTCTTGCACGCGGTGATCAAGCGTTTGTCCCTTATATTATGGCAGGGGACGGCGGAATGGAAGAGACGGAGAAAAGGCTTGCGTTTTTAGAAGCTTGCGGGGCAACGGCAATTGAACTTGGCATTCCGTTTTCCGACCCGGTCGCAGACGGCCCGGTCATCCAGGCGGCAGGACTCCGCGCTTTTAAGGCAGGTACGACAATGAAAAAAGTGCTGGACCATTTAAAAGCCCATCCAAGGCAAGTTCCGATTATTCTCATGACGTATTTCAACCCGGTTTTTGCCTACGGGCTGGAAAAATTTGCAGCAGACTGCGCGAATGCCGGTGTTGACGGACTGATTATTCCAGATTTGCCCATCGAGGAAGAAGAGGAAATTGCCGGAGAACTGGCAAAATGCGGCCTGGCGCTCATCCGGCTGGCTGCCATTACAAGCCCGAAAGACCGGCTTGAGGAAATCGCCTCCCGTTCAGATGGGTTTCTGTATGCTGTCACGGTCACCGGTACAACCGGCACCCGTACAAATTTTCACGACAATATCGAGGATTACCTGGATTTCTTATCAAGCATCAGCCGGGTGCCTGTTCTTGCCGGCTTTGGCGTTTCCAGCCCGGAGCAGGTCCGCCGTTTAACCCGTTACTGCAGCGGCGTGGTGGCCGGGAGCAAAATCATCGAGCTCTTCCAGCACGGGGAAACGGAAAAAATCCGCGCGCTTGTGGAAAGCGCAAAGCAACAAGCAGCACCAAACCAGCTGTAAAAATGCCTGTACGCACGCGCCGAAACGGTTTACGCACACGGTCGTCCGTGCTCCAGTTGAGTTTCCACAGGGTTATACACATCTTGAACTGGTAAAGAAAAGGGATTTTTCTGGTTATCCACAATATCCACATTTTATACACAAAAAATGTGCACAAATTTATGCACATCAAATCATATTGGGAATAAAGGTATTGAAAGGTTTATGCACATCATCCACAAAAAACGGGAGCCTCATGGAAAGGCCTCCCGTTTTATTTTACCGACTGTTTTTCGCTCTTTTTGCCGCAGCGTCGGAACGGGCTTGTGCTTCCAAATCTTCCCCATCTGCGAGTTCCCTCGAATATTCAATGTCTTTCCCGTCTATTTTCATGTTCTTCGGTACTTGCGGCAATGTTGCTTTATTTTTATCGCGTGTTTTATGCTGATGTCCGCGGCTCATTTAAAAAACCCCTTTCAAGCAGTTTGCGGTTGCCCCCGCAAAACTACTTTTTACGTAAAAGGTTTTTCTTAAACAGGTAATTATTTGTGCCAAAAGTATGCAGATATTGCCATTCCCACTAGCGTAAGTTCTTCTTAAATAGGTATTTATTTGCGTCCGCTGTCCGTGTATCCTCCGGCCCGGTCGGCTTTTTTAAATTCACGCTGGTAAGTCACTTCCTGCATGCTTCTTAATGTGCTTTTCGTCTGAACTTTTTTATCTTTCGGCATTCGTAAAACCTCCTTTTTGGATTATTGTTCCCGGTCATACCGCTTTCTACACTTTCAATGGTAAAATAGACAAGGGAGGTATGCATGTGCCGGTCATTACAAAAATCTCAGTTCAAAAAAATAATAAAGAACGATACAATATTTTTCTTGACGGCCAGTACCGATTCAGTGTTGATGAAGAAGTGCTGGCACGGTACCAGCTTTTAAAGGGGAAAGAATTGGATGAGCTTGATATTGAAGCAATCCTTGCCGAAGATGATATCCGGAAAGGCGTCAACACCGCTATCCATTTTCTTTCCTACCGGATGCGGTCGGAAAAAGAAGTACGTGATGATTTGATAAAAAAGGAATTTGCGCCGGAAGTCATCCGGAGTGTCATATCAAAGCTTTATGAATTGCAGTATTTGGATGATGCGGAATTTGCCGCAAGTTTTGTACGAACACAAATGAATACAACACATAAAGGGCCTGTTGTCATTAGAAGGGAACTCCAGCAAAAAGGCATTGCACCAGAGCTTGTGAAAAAGGCGCTTGAAATTTTTGATGCGGATCAGCAAGTGGAACACGCCCTTGCCCTTGCGGAAAAACTGTCCAGGCAGCATGCCCGGTTGTCAGAGAAGCTTTTAAAGCAAAAAGTGGAGCAGGGGCTTGTCGTAAAAGGTTATCCACCTGAAGTGATTTCCGCTGCGATGGCGGCGCTTCATATTGAAAAGGATGAAGAAGCGGAGTGGGAAGCCCTTCTTCAGCACGCTGAAAAAGCAAAGCGCAAATACGGTAGACTTTCGGGATATGCATACAGGCAAAAAATGAAGCAGTTTTTATACCGGAAAGGGTTCCCGGTTGATTTAATAGACCGCTACTTGCGAGAAGAGGAGGATGGAGATGGAAAAAAGATACAGTGAAATGAGCGAGTATGAGTTAAAGCAGGAAATTGCACAATTGACGGAAAAAGCGCGCAAGGCCGAACAACTTGGTATTGTGAATGAGTTTGCCGTGCTTGAGCGGAAAATTGCGATGGCAAAGTCGTATTTGCTGGACCCGGCTTCTTTTCAAAAAGGGGAAATTTATGAAATTGAAGGAGACCCCGGCGTCTATTTTAAAATTGATTATATTGACGGCGTCTTTGCCTGGGGTTACCGGGTTAGCGGGGGCAAACCGATCGAATCCCTCCCGATTTCGATGCTAAAACAGGTGGATTGAATGAAAGTTAGGACGGATTTGTCGCGGGTTGACATGTTTTTTATAGGGGTTCAAAAGGGGTGCACGTTGCCAGTCGGAATGTCTTTTATAGGGCTCAAAAGGACAAAAGTGGTGCACGATGCTGGTTGAAATGTCTTTTACAAAGGTGCAAAAGGACAAAAGGGGACACGTTGCCGGTTGAAATGTCTTTTACAAGGGTTCAAAAGGACAAAAGGGGGCATGTGGCCGGTTGAAATGTCTTTTATAGAGGTTCAAAAGGACAAAAGGGTGCACGAAGCTGGTTGAAATGTCTTTTAGAGGGGCGCAAAAGGACAAAAGGGGACACGTGGCCGGTCGAAATGTCTTTTACAATGGCGCAAAAGGACAAAAGGGGACACGTTGCCGGTTGAAATGTCTTTTACAAGGGTTCAAAAGGACAAAAGGGTGCACGATGCCGGTCGAAATGTCTTTTATAGAGGTTTAAAAGGACAAAAGAGGGCACGTTGCCGGTTGAAATGTCTTTTACAAAGGCGCAAAAAGACAAAAGCATGCCCGTCCCATGTTGAAATGTCTTTTACTGAGGTTCAAAAAGACAATGGATTCGCCTCCTTTTGTCTTTCATCCTGTTTATGAAAGACATTTCAGCTTGCAGTTCGCCCCTTTTTGTCCTTCATCCCGTTTATGAAGGACATTTCATCCCGCGGTTCGTTCCCTTTTGTCCTTCATCCCAGTTATGAAGGACATTTCATCCCGCGGATCGCCTCCTTTTGTCTTTCATCCCGTTTATGAAGGACATTTCAGCTTGCAGTTCGCCCCTTTTTGTCCTTCATCCCGTTTATGAAGGACATTTCATCCCGCGGTTCGTTCCCTTTTGTCTTTCATCCCGTTTATGAAGGACATTTCAGCTTGGGGTGCGTCTCCTTTTGTCCTTCATCCTGTTTATGAAAGACATTTCAGCTTGGGGTGCGTTCCCTTTTGTTCTTCATCCTAGTTATGAAAGACATTTCATCCCGCGGTCCGCCCCTTTTTGTCTTTCATCCTGGTGATGAAAGACATTTTGAAACGAAGCCTATCCTTTAATGTCCTTCACCTTTTCACTTTTTGCCTGTTCCCGGAAGGCTTTCCAAATTTTTTGATGGGGGACAGGAAATGCGAACGTTTCAATCTCATCAGGAGGCACGCATTTTAATTCATTCGTTTCCTGTACCTGATTTAAAATTTTCCCGTGGTATACCCGGATATCCCAAATTAAATGGGTGAAAACATGGCGTATTTCCGTAAAATGTTCGGTTTCAAGCGCTGCTTCAATTTTAAAAACATCTCCAAGATAGTCCTTCAGCACCTGTCTTGCCGGCAAAACGGTGCTTTCTTCCACTTGTACAAATTCCCACATATTTGCAAGCAGCCCTTTATCCGGACGCTTATGGATCAAAATGCGCCCGTCTTCATCTTCCAAAACGGCTGCCTGAAGCCGGATCTGTTTCTGCTTTTTCCCTTTTGATTTCACAGGCAGCTCATCAATGGTTCCCTCTCTAAACGCCCGGCAATGCTCCCGGACCGGGCAAAGCAGGCATGACGGCGATTTTGGTGTGCAAACGAGCGCCCCGAGTTCCATTAAAGCCTGATTAAAAAAAGACGGATTCTCCCGGGAAATCAGCTTGCGGACGACTTCTTCAAAAACCTTTCTTGCAGAAGGCTTTGCAATGTCTTCCCATATGGATAAAATTCTTGCCAGCACCCGCATCACATTGCCGTCCACAGCCGGTTCCGGCAGGCCGTATGCAATGCTTAAAATCGCACCGGCCGTATATGGCCCTACGCCTTTTAGCTTCGATACCTCCTCCGGCGTGTCCGGAACCGTGCCGCCGTAATGTTCCTCCACTTCTTTTACAGCAGCGTGCAAATTCCGGACGCGCGAATAGTAGCCGAGTCCTTCCCACGCTTTTAGCACTTCATCTTCACTGGCATCCGCCAGCGCTTCAATTGTCGGGAATTTTTCCATAAAACGCCGGAAATAGGGGATGACGGTGTCCACCCTTGTCTGTTGCAGCATGATTTCCGATACCCAAATTTTATACGGGTCACGGTTCTCCCGCCACGGAAGTTTCCGCTGTTCCCTTTCAAACCAGGAAATCAGATCATCTTGAAAAGATTTTATATCAAAGTCGTCGATTGGCAAATTTTTCAATGTTTAACTCCCCCAAATGATTGCTATACATTTTATAAACGGGAAAAATACAATCAGGAAATCCTGAATTGACCGCTTCTGTCTATTGCAATTCTTTTTAATTTACCATATGATGAAGGCATATGAAAGAAATAAGCGCTTTAATAAGGAGCCAGAACCATTTTTAGGAGGAATAAGATTGGATACAGGAACCCATGTTGTTATGGGATTTGCACTTGGAGGTTTGGCAACGTTGGACCCTGTGGTCGCACAAGATGCGGTTCATTTTCACAGCGTTCTCATTGCCACGGTTTTAGGTTCACAGGCACCAGACATCGATACTTTGCTTAAATTTAAAAATAATGCGGTTTATATTCGCAACCACCGCGGCATTACACATTCTGTTCCCGCCGTCTTGCTGTGGCCGCTTGCCATTACAGCTGTGCTCAGCATCTTTTTCCCTGGAACGGATGCGCTTCATTTATGGCTTTGGTCTTTTTTGGCTGTTTTTTTGCATGTGTTCGTCGATATCTTTAATGCGTACGGGACACAGGCATTGCGGCCGTTCTCATATAAATGGGTCGCGCTCGGCGTGATCAATACATTTGACCCGTTCATTTTCACCATCCATGTGATCGGCATTGCCGCCTGGCTGTTCGGGGCACAACCGGGGCCAACTTTCCTGGCCATGTACATCTTCATATTTTTATATTATATCGCCAGATTCGCGGCACGTCACGATGTAAAAAAAGCCGTCCTGGCCAGGATTCCGGATGCGGAAAATATCATTATTTCCCCGACTGTCCGTTTTCACCAATGGAAGATTGCCGTAAGAACGAAAGATGCCTACTATGTTGCATCCGCATTTAAGTCGGCGGTCACCATTCTGGACAAATTCAAACGGCTTCCGGTACCGGAAAATGAAATTATTGAAGCGGCAAAGCAGGATAAAAATTTGTCAGCTTTCTTAAGTTTTTCCCCTGTCTATAACTGGCAGGTCAAAGAACTTGATAACGGCTGGGAGGTCCGTTTTACCGACCTCCGCTACCGGAAAAACGGGCATTATCCGTTTGTTGCTGTTGTGAAATTGAATGAAGATCTGGAAATAACCGGTTCTTACACCGGATGGATTTTTAATAAGAAAAAGCTAAAGAAAAAACTTGATGTTGTACCAAGATAAGGATCGGATTTTACATCTGAAAACGCGCAAAATAACCGGTGCGGGGGCCATTCCCCACCGGTTATTTTGTTAAGGAGGGCGTTAACATGCGGAATAAAGAAAAAGGTTTCCCGTACCATCATGACAATGTATATGAAGGCAAACCGCGGGCAAAAGCTGAATATGCTTCGAAACGCGCGGACGGCACAACCAACACGCACCCGCAAGAACGCATGCACGCATCCGGCCGCCGCGGCGAGTCATAACAGAAAGGGCTGCTGGATTACACCGGCAGCTCTTATATTTTCATCGGCAGGAATAAAAATGGTTTCTTTTAAGAGCAAGGCAGGTAATGGTACGGATAGAGATCGTTCTCTCAGAGGAAGAAAATTTATTCATTTTTTTGGCCGGTTACAGGCGGTCATCATCATTTTACCTCCGCTGTATGCTACAACATAGATGATCATCACAATAATCTCAATTTTTGCATTATCAATAAATAATGATGGAAAGCTTGCTGGAAAATATGAAGAATTGTTGCTATAATGATTATTGGAAAAAATAGCGCGTTTTTTGTGATTGGAGGAGGGGTAACTTTGGAATATGCTTTAGAAATTGAAGGGTTGTGCAAGTCATTCTCCAAGTCCCGCTTCGCTTTAAAGAACATATCTTTCTCCGTACCCTATGGATCCATTACAGGATTTATTGGTGAAAATGGCGCGGGGAAAACATCCACAATGGGGGCAATCCTGCAAACGTTACATATCGATAGCGGAAGCATAAAAATTTTTGGAGAGAGAATAGCTGAAGCCAAAAAAGAAATCAACAATCACATTGGCGTAGTGTATGATGCCATGAATTTTTCCGGTAATTTGGATGCGATAAAGTTATCGAAAGTATTTCGCTATCTTTATCATAATTGGGATAACCAAGAATATTTTAATTATATTGAACTTTTTTCGCTGCCTAAAAAGCAAAAAATAAATAGTTTTTCTCGGGGAATGGCCATGAAGCTCTCGATCGCTGTTGCTCTTTCACATGGTGCGAGATTGTTAATATTAGACGAAGCGACATCAGGGCTAGATCCTGTGGGAAGGGAAGACGTATTAGAAGCACTGCTAAAATTTGTAAGAGATCAGAAAGGTGCTATTTTGTTATCATCCCATATCACCAGTGATATTGAAAAGGTTGCGGATACCCTGGTTTTCATAAAAAAAGGTGAAATTGTGTTAAAAACAAGTAAGAATGACCTTTTAAATAACTATGCGATCATACAATGTAAAGAGCATGAGTTAAATGACTTGCGTTTAAATGGCATTATTGCATATAAAAACCAAACAGATTATGTGGATGTGCTTGTTTCAAATAAAAATGAGCTGCCTGCAAAATTTCATAAAAAGAATTTTTCCATTGATGATATTACCTTATTATTAATGAAAGGAGAAAATTATGAAAGGACTCATTTTAAATAATTTATATTCTATAGATAAAAGTGTTAAATTTTCATTGCTTATATCTACAGCAGCTATCATTCCGCTTATTATAAGTGGAAATCCCACGGCGTTGAAGATCGCTGTATTATTACCATTTTTAATTATACCCATGAATGCATTTGAAGTATTAAAACAGGATAGTATGTCGGGTTGGAATAAATTTGAAATCACGCTTCCGTTGAAAAAAAGCAAAATTATTCAAAGTAAGTTTATCACATTCTTGCTTTTAGTGTTCACGAGTTTGTTATTAACTTTCGCTTTGTTTTATTGTGCAAGTATTTTTATCTCACCAACCGTTATGGATGATTTTTTTAACATTGGATTACGGGGTATGGGAATGATGTTTTGTGCTGCCTCTTTAGTATATCCACTGACATATATATTTGGAATAGAAAAATCAGATATGATTACAATGGGGAGTATAGGTTTCGCCTTTGTAATGTTCTTTTTCATATCCTTTTTGATGAAAGTGTTTATAGGGGAAATGAAGGGAGCTGAGGAGATTTTTTCTTTAAGTTTCTTATTGGTATCCATTTTTTTATTCATTCTCTCATACGCTACCTCGGTGATCATCTACCGAAAAAAAGAATTTTGATAGTTTAAAGGGGAAAGAAGGAGGGGAAAGCAGAATGGCGAAAGCAGTTAAAAATGGGCATGCTAACGCAGCCAAAAAACGGTACGGTTGGTATATTCATCTTTTGATATTTGTCCTTGCACAGCTTGTTTTCTTTATCTTTGACAATGTTTCCGCGTCAAAAAATATTTTCAACTTGAATGATTATGGAAAATGGTCTGTATCCGCAATAAGCCCGATTTATGACTGGCTTCAAATTTATAAAAGTCCGCAATTTAACTTAATATTTGTTATATGGGGGGCTATTTTAATCATAGATGGTCTTATTAGAATGTTGCCCAAGCGCCACAGCTACTCCCAATGAGTGTTCATATTAAACCGGATTTATGAAGTGCCACCTTCACCATGATAAAAAAGGACGAACCGCAAGCCATAAAGGCATCGTGCAACGCAAAAAAAAGCCCAAAGCTTTTTCAAAAAGCTTTGGGCCGTTTTTTATGCAGACGGCTGGCCGGCCGCTTTGTCTTTTTGAGAGAGATACAGGTCTATTTCTTTTGCTGCTTTTTTGCCTTCCTGCATGGCCCAGACAATCAGGCTTGCGCCGCGTTTCGCATCGCCGGCGGCAAAAATGCCTTCCCGGTTTGTCCGGAAACTTCCAGGTAAGGTTTGAATCAGCCCGTTTTGAAGTTCGATGCCGGCTGATTTGGAATCATCGACACCTTGGAATCCGATGGCGATGAGCACAAGATCCGCTTCCCATACTTGCTGTTCCGCTCCCAGATGATCCGAAAACGGCACGGTGACGAGGCCTGTTACTTCGCCGTTCTCATTGCCGTGAAATGCGGTGGTTTGAATATAGTATTGCCGCGGATCTTCCCCGAACACCTTAAATGATTCTTCATATGCATAATCTAACGTAAACAGGGAAGGGTTCACAGGCCATGGTTCGTGTTCCGGGCGTTCTTTCGGCAGTTCTCCGTGTTTTCCGAACTGTACGACGCTCTTGCACCCTTGCCGGATCGCGGTTGCCACACAGTCCGCGCCGGTATCGCCGCCGCCAATGACAATCACTTTTTTTCCTTTTGCTGAAATTTGCGGTTCGCCGTTTTCCCCATGGTCAAGCAGGTGTTTCGTATTGGCTTTCAAATATTCCATCGCCGGGTAGATGCCTTTTAAATCGCGCCCCGGGATGTCCATGTCACGTTGTTTTTCCGCGCCGATGCAAAGCAGGACGGCGTCAAACGTAGACTCGAGTTCATCAAGCGTGATGTCTTTACCAATTTCTGTATTGGCTTTAAACGTGATTCCTTCCGCCTGCAACAGGTCTACTCTGCGCTCTACATACTGTTTTTCAATTTTCATATTCGGAATGCCGTACATGAGCAGCCCGCCAAAACGGTCTTCTTTTTCAAAGACGGTAACATCGTAGCCTGCCTGGTTTAAATCGTCAGCTGCCGCCAATCCGGCTGGCCCGCTTCCGACAACGGCTGCTTTTAAACCGTTCCGTTTCAGCGGGATTCTCGGTTTGATCCAGCCTCCTTCCCAGGCACGGTCAATGATGGCTCTTTCAATGCTTTTAATGGTGACAGGTTCACTGACCAGCCCGGCTGTACACGAGCCTTCACATGGAGCCGGGCAGGCGCGTGATGTAAATTCAGGGAAATTATTGGTTAAAAGCAGACGCTGGTAGGCCTCTTCCCATTTTCCCTGGGCGGCAAGGGTGTTCCATTCCGGAATTAAATTATATAAAGGGCAGCCGCTCGTTTGCCTGCCGATCAGTTCCCCCATCTGGCAAAATGGGGTGCCGCACTCCATGCAGCGGGATGCCTGCGTTCTCAATTTTTCTTCCGGGAAAGGCTGCACATATTCTTTCCAAGTAGCCACCCGCTTTGCGGCATCCAGTTCTTTCGGTTTTTCGCGTTTCTGTTCAATAAAATCTGTCGTTCCGCGCATGTCTCACACTCCTCACAAATCACCCGGCCGCTGCCGGAGGGATATAGATGCCGTACAATTTCAGCTTTTTTCTGTTTTGGATAAAACCTGCTATTACGAAAATGGCCCGGGCAGTACAATCCGGCTTTCTTCCGGAAAATTTGCGTGCGATGCCTTTTTCTTAAAAAGCAGCCATCTTTGTGCTTCTTATCCGGCCGCTGCCGGGACATGATAGGTCTCCGTTTTTTTCGTTTCAATCCACACACAATTCTGTAAATCCATCCGGACGCTTCCTGATGGATTTACCCGTCTACTTTACTTCTGTCGGGAAAGCTTTTTCTTTTTCAATTTCCGGCAGATGCTTTCCGGATTTTTTATATTCAAAAGCGGCAAGCCTCGCTTCATCAAGCGGCATTTGCTGATCCAGAAAGTACTGGATGAGTTCCATCATCGCTTTGTATTCGCGTGGAACAATCTTGATAAACTGATGCAGGGACAGCTCCCAATTTTTCAAAATCCGTTTGGCAACAGGGCTGCCGGTGTATTGATAATGTTTCTGGATCATATGATAAAGTTCGCGCATATCTTCATCAGAATCCACACCTTCAATGCTGACAAGTTCCTGGTTGATCCGGGATAAAACTTCATCTTCGCCCATTGCGCCGGTATAAATGTAGGCAATCCCGCCGGACATCCCGGCCGCAAAGTTTTTGCCGATCGGGCCGAGCACGGCAACGCGTCCGCCGGTCATGTATTCGCAGCCGTGGTCTCCGATGCCTTCGACAACGGCATGTACGCCGCTGTTACGGACACAGAAACGCTGGCCGGCTGTTCCGCGGATATACGCTTCGCCCGATGTGGCCCCGAAAAAGGCGATGTTTCCGATGATGGCCTGTTCTTCGTGCCGGATCCATCCGGCAACCGGCTTCACAACGATTTTTCCGCCCGATAATCCCTTTCCAACATAGTCATTGGCATCTCCTTCAAGGTTCAGTGTTAGGCCTTTTGGAATAAAGGCGCCGAGGCTTTGCCCTGCTGAACCGTGCAGATGAATGTGGATAAAATTTTCCGGAAGCCCTTCGTCACCGTATGTTTTTGTAATGATATGGCCCAAAGTGGTACCGATTGCCCGGTCGGTATTGCGCACAGGCAAGGTGACCGCTGTTTGCTGCCTGTTCCGGACGGATACGGATAAATGGTCCAATTCACGGCTGTCAAAGCGTTCTTCCAGTTTATGGTTTTGCGCCGTTTTGCCTTGCACAGCAAATGGTGTATCACCCGCTTTAAACAGTAATTTATCAAAATGAAGCTGTTTCGCTTTCCAATGGTTTTTAACCTCATCTTTCACTTTCAGCAAGCCGGTTTCGCCGACAAGTTCATCAAGGCTGCGGTAGCCGCATTCAGCCAATATTTCGCGGACCTCTTCTGCGATGAACCGCATATAGTTGACAACATATTCCGGTTTGCCCATGAATTTGGCGCGCAGCTTCGGATTTTGCGTGGCCACGCCGACCGGGCATGTATCAAGATGGCAGGCGCGCATCATGATACAGCCGAGGACAACAAGCGGGGCAGTGGAAAACCCGAATTCTTCGGCGCCAAGGCAGGCGGCGATGACGACATCACGCCCGGTCATCAGTTTACCGTCTGTTTCCAGTACGACACGGTCACGCAGGCCGTTCAGCGTTAGCGTCTGATGGGTTTCTGCAAGGCCGAGTTCCCATGGCATGCCGGCATGTTTGATGCTCGTTTGCGGGCTCGCCCCGGTGCCGCCGTCATGGCCGCTGATTAAAATCGTATCGGCCAGGCCTTTCGCTACACCGGCCGCGATGGTCCCGACGCCTGACTTTGCCACCAGTTTTACCGAAATGCGGGCGCGCGGGTTGGCGCTTTTCAAATCGTAAATCAGCTGCGCCAGGTCTTCAATCGAGTATATATCATGGTGCGGAGGAGGCGAGATTAAACCGACGCCCGGAGTGGAGCCGCGGACTTCGGCAATCCACGGATAAACTTTCGAGCCCGGAAGCTGGCCGCCTTCGCCCGGTTTCGCACCTTGGGCCATTTTAATCTGGATTTCATCCGCATCTGTTAAATACAGGCTGGTGACACCGAAACGGCCGGATGCCACCTGTTTAATGGCGCTCCGTCTTGAATCTCCGTTTGCATCAGGCGTGTAACGTTCTTTTTCTTCGCCGCCCTCGCCGCTGTTGCTTTTTCCGCCGATGCGGTTCATCGCAATCGCGAGTGCTTCGTGCGCTTCTTTGCTTAATGCCCCGTACGACATCGCGCCGGTTTTAAACCTTTTCCAAATCGATTCGACCGGTTCCACTTCATCAAGCGGGACAGGTTTCCGGTTGCTCTCAATTGCCAGCAAGCTCCGGATCGTGGCGTATGGCCCGTGGTGGTACGTTTCCGAAAATTTGCGGTACAGTTCCTTGTTGTTCGTTCTGGCTGCCTGCTGCAAAGTGTACATCATTTGCGGGTTGAACAAATGGTACTCGCCGTCTTTCCGCCATTGCAGCTCGCTTCCCGGATCAAGCGCTTTGTTGTGCTGGAAAAGCAACTCCTGTGCTTTTTCATAACGTTTCAATGATTCTTGGCCGATTTCTGCGAGCCCGATCCCGCCAAGCTGCGAGACGGTACCGGTAAAATAGCGGTCGCAGACGCTTTCTGCAATGCCGAGCGCTTCAAAAGTTTGCGCCCCGCGATAGCTTTGCATCGTCGTAATCCCGACTTTCGACATGATTTTGACGACGCTTTTCTTTAGTGTGCTTAAATAGTTTTCACTTGCTTTTTTATACGGCAAATCAATATGCCCTTCGTCGATTAAATTTTGAATCGTTTCAAGCGCGAGATACGGGTGTACCGCATCGGCACCGTAACCTAAAAGAGCGGCCATATGATGAGAATCCCGCGGTTCCCCTGAATCCAGCACGATGCTTGCTTTCGGCCTTGTGCCCAGGCGGATCATATGCTGGTGCAGGGCGGATACGGCAAGCAGGGAAGGAATCGGCACGGCACGATGCCCTTGCGCACGGTCGGAAAGGATTAAAATTTCCGCACCTTCCCCGATTTTTTCGTCCGCTTCCTTGAGCAATTGTTCCAGCGCCTCTTCAAGGGTGATATCCGGCGAATAGTACGCGGGAAGAAAAGCGGTTTTCATTCCCTGGTTTAAAATGGCGTTAAATTTGTCCGTGCTTAAAAACGGGTGTTCTAGCCGGATTTTTTTATGGGCGGTATCGTCATGACCGTCAAGCGATACTTGCGGGCCGAGCCAGGTAACCGTAGATATAACGTATGATTCGCGAATGGAATCAATCGGGGGGTTCGTGACCTGCGAGAAGCTTTGTTTGAAATAATGGAACAAAAGCTGCGGGCGCTCCGATAAAACTGCAATCGGTGTATCGACGCCCATTGCCCCGATCGGTTCATTCTTTTCCTGCGCCATTGGCACGATGGACTTTGTGCATTCTTCATAAGTGTAGCCGAATAATGTCTGCCGATAAGCCAATTCATTTTTTTCAAGACTGGATGCAGCCGGGATAAAATGGCTTTCTTCCAGGTCTATCACTGAATCTTCGAGATGCTCGGCGTACGGTTTTTCAAGGCTGACCTGTGCTTTTAGTTCATCACTTGGGATAAGGGCACCTTTTTCAAGATCCACGAACAAAAGCTGACCCGGTTTTAAATGGCGCCGTTCTTTGACGTTTTCCGGTTCCACATCGACGACGCCGACTTCGGATGCAAAAATGATTTTATCATCATGGGTAATGTAGTAACGGGCCGGGCGCAAGCCGTTTCTGTCAAGCACCGCCCCGATCTGCTTTCCGTTCGTAAACTCGAGCGCCATCGGTCCGTCCCACGGTTCCATAATCTGGCTATGGTATTCATAAAATGATTTTAAGTAAGGCGGCAGGTCTTCGTTGTCTTCCCATGGCTCCGGCACCATCATCATGATCGCGTGCGGAAGGGAGATGCCGTTTGTCGTTAAAAATTCAAGGACATTGTCAAAAATCGCCGAATCCGAACCGTTTGCGTTGATCACAGGCTGGATTTTTTTCAATGTGTCAAGGCCCAGTTCGTTTGCAAACAATTCGATTTTTGCATTGAACCAGTTGACGTTCCCTTTGATGGTGTTGATCTCCCCGTTATGGGCGATCATCCGGTTCGGGTGGGCCCGCTCCCAGCTCGGGAACGTATTGGTGCTGAACCGCGAGTGGATCAGCGCCAGGGCCGATTGAAACCGTTCGTCTTGCAGATCAATGTAGAACAGAGGGAGCTGTTCTGCCGAAAGCATGCCTTTATATACAATTGTCCGGTTCGAAAAACTGGCGGCATAAAAAGAGGAACCGAATTTGTTCTCAACCAGTTTCCGCAATATATAGATCTTTCTTTGAAAAACTGCTTCTTCCGTGTTATCGTTTGAAGAAGAAACGAAAATCTGAACGATGTGCGGCCGCGATTCTTCCGCCTGGCGCCCAAGAACTTCCGGGTTTACCGGAACTTCACGGACACCGGGTACTGAAAGGCCGAGTGATGCAGCCTGGATGCGGAATTCATTCAGGATTTCCTCCGCAGCATCCGGATCATGCGGCAGAAAAAGCATTCCCACTGCATACTCCCCTTTTTTTGGAAGGGTGAAGGAGCATACGGCCTCAAAAAACGCGTGCGGGATTTGCATCGAAATACCGGCGCCGTCGCTCGTTGTCCCGTCGGCATTTTTACCGGCGCGGTGGTCCAGCCTTCTCAGCATTTCCAAAGCAGTGGTGATGATCTTATGAGACGCGCGGCCCTTGATGTCCGCGTAAAAGCCGATGCCGCATGCATCATGTTCAAATTCAGGTCGGTAAAGTCCATAATGTTGATTATTCATTGCTTCACATTCCTTCCATCATCAGGTCGAGTCCGAAAAGTAAGATTATTTTAAATTTTACCCTCTTGTGACTCTTTCTTACAATATATAGTTAAGATGAAATTAATCTCAAATTGAGAATGGTGTGATTCGCATGGAGTTAAGACAGCTGATTTATTTTATTGAAGTCGCAAAAAGGGAGCATGTGACAAACGCTGCAGATGAGCTGCATGTCGCCCAATCTGCCATCAGCCGGCAAATTTCCCTTTTGGAAGCCGAGCTTGGCGTTTCCCTTTTTTGGCGTGAAGGAAGAAATGTCAGGCTGACGCCGATCGGAAAAGTTTTTTTGGAACACGCTGAAAAAGTTGTGCTCGAAATTGATAAAGCGAAGCAAAGAATGCATGAATTTCTCGATCCGGATAACGGGACGGTCCGCCTCGGTTTTTCAACCGGGTTATCGGTCCAGACTTTTTCTTCCCTGTTGGCACAGTTTCGCGAAAAACATCCCGGCCTCGAGTACCAGTTTGTGCAAGGGACGCCCGGTTATTTAATCCGGTTGATTGAAAACGGGGAACTTGAGTTGGCGCTTGCTTCCCCTGTGCCGGATGACCATCCTGCCGTAAGCGGGGAAATTTTATACATGGAAAAGCTCATGTTACTTTTCCGCCGCGACCACCCGCTTTCCGGGCAGGAAATGATTCGGCTCGCCCAGCTGAAAAACGAACGCTTCATTACATTCCGGGAAGGTTTTTCGATTCGAGAAATTCTTTTCTCCGCCTGCCGGAAGTCCGGTTTTGAGCCTGCGATTGCATTTGAAGGCGAGGACATGGAAACGATTAAAGGCCTTGTTGCAAGCGGAACGGGTGTTGCAATTCTGCCTGAGCCTGCGCTATTATTTAATCTGTCTGAAGAAATCGTAAAAGCGGAAATCAGCGATATGGAACTGATGCGCCCGGTCGGTGTGATGATCCCGAAAAAAAGGGAAATGGCGGCTTCAGAAAAAGCCCTTTATACATTTTTGACATCATTTTATGACAGACTGAACCGGTTCCAAAGATAAGCTTGCGGAGCGTCGCGCAATCTGAACCGGTTCCGGAACAAGGGACAGTCGCCGTAAACCGGGCTTTTAGGCAGGCGTGCGCATGACCGCGGTATTTGAATTAGTTCTGAGATGCGGATACAGGAACAAGGAACAGTCGCCGTTTCTGTAAACGAAGGCGTAAAAAATATCGCATTCCGGCCGTTTTAGGCTCGGGTGTTAAAGAGCAGGAATGTTACGACGGCTTTTTGAAAAAGGGAGAGCGTTGCAAAAAATCATAAGAAAACGGAGAAGGTGGAAACATTGGCAAATAAGGTAGCACTTGTAACCGGGTCAAGCAAGGGGCTGGGCCGGGCGATTGCGCTTGATCTAGCAAAGGACGGCTATGATCTGGTCATCAATTATGCGCGCAGCCGGTCCAAAGCCGAAGAAGTGGCCGCGGAAATTGAAAAAATGGGGCAAAAAGCGCTTCTGATTAAAGCAAATGTCGGGGACGTGAAAAAAATAAAAGAAATGTTCGCACAAATCCGGGATACATACGGCAGGCTGGATGTGCTTGTCAATAATGCCGCTTCAGGTGTCGAACGCCCAGCAATGGAGCTGGAAGATCGCCATTGGGACTGGACGATGAATATTAACAGCAGGGCACTCCTGTTTTGTGCACAGGAAGCCGCTAAACTCATGGAAGAAAACGGCGGGGGGAAAATTGTGAGCCTCAGTTCGCTCGGTTCGATCCGCTATATCGAAAATTATACGGCGGTCGGTGTGTCGAAAGCAGCGCTTGAAGCTTTAACCCGCTATTTGGCAGTTGAGCTGGCGCCGAGTATTTGCGTGAATGCAGTTTCGGGCGGGGTCCTCAATACGGATGCGCTCAAGTCTTTCCCGAACCGCGAAGTACTGCTGGAAGACGCGCGGAAACATACGCCGGCAGGAAGAATGGTCGAGGTCGAGGATATGGTGAACGCCGTACGCTTTTTAATTTCGGATGAGGCATTTATGATCCGCGGCCAAACGATAATCGTGGACGGCGGCCGCTCGCTTCTTTTAAGTTGAGTACGCCAATCTTGAGTTCCTTTATTTTCCAGTTTTTATGATAAGGATAAATCGTTGCACCTCTGGTTACATTAATACCCGTGGAGGTGATAACGATGGCAAACAACAACAACTTCAAAAAGGCTGCCAAAGGAAATTTTGGTTCTGAATTTGCCAGCGAAACGAATGCGCAGGAAGTAAGAAAGCAAAACGCGAAGTCTGCTTCCGGCCAAGGTTCTTTCGGTTCTGAATTTGCAAGCGAAACGAACGCACAGGAAGTAAGAAAACAAAACCAAAAAGCTGAAGCGAAAAAATCGCAAAACGCTGGACAATTCGGCCAGCAATAACCGATAGAAAGAGGTTTCCCGAACGGGGGCCTCTTTTTTCTTTTTATGGCTGCGGTGTTCGACAAAAGAAGTCAAAGGATTTTGCCCTCCCATCGAGAATATGTGTAAATGAAAAGTTCAATTCATCCTTTAGGGGGTAAAAAACTTTGATGGAAGAATTTAATCGGCTTGTCGCACAGCAAATGGACACGATGGATAGGCTGCTGTTTTTGCAATCGGAAATGGAGAGATGCAACGAAGTGAAAAGCGAACTATTGAAGTTGCAGGAAGAAACAATGGCGGAAGATATCCTTGATGAAATCGGCCGGATGAATAAAGAATTGCAGGAAATTGAAAAAGTTTTTGAATCGCAGACGGTTGAACTGATCCGAGTTTACCACAGTTCAAAAATTTGCACATAAACAATCCTATCCCAAATAGGATTGTTTAGTTTTAATCGCGTTCAGAAACCGTTATAATAGATAGAAAACAGATCGATTGATTACATAAGTTTTATTCCGGCACGTAGTGGGCACAGGTTTACATATAAACAATCATGAAAGTGGGCATGAGATGATGGGAATCCCGGCAGAAGGTGATAAAATCCAAATTCAAAGCTATAAGCATAACGGCCATATTCACCGGATATGGGAAGAAACAACCGTTTTGAAGGGCACGAAAAGCCTAGTGATCGGGGGAAACGACCGGACTTTGGTAACCGAATCGGATGGCAGGACATGGATTACGAGAGAACCTGCAATTTGCTACTTTCATGCCGACCACTGGTTCAATATTATCGGCATGATCCGTGAAGACGGCGTCTACTACTATTGTAACTTGGGGTCGCCGTTTGTTTACGACAGTGAAGCGTTAAAATATATTGATTATGATCTCGACATCAAAGTCTATCCGGATATGACGTTTACTTTGCTGGATGAGGATGAATATGAATACCATCGCAAAAAAATGGGCTATCCCGATGTCATCGACCATATTTTAAAGCGAAACGTGGACATTCTCATTCACTGGATCCGGCAGCGGAAGGGACCGTTCAGCCCCGATTTTATTGATATTTGGTACGAACGCTACCTGACCTATTTGCGTTAAGCAAACCGCCTGTTGAACGCCAACAGGTTTTTTGTATGCGTAAATTTGAAAAATAAGGGAAATAAATGGTACGTTTTGTTTGCTTTAGGAGGTTCATCGCATGGGTAGTGTGAAAAGATACATGAAATTTGTAAAGCCGTATTGGTTTCAAATCGTTGCGACGATCATCATCGGGATCATCAAGTTTACGATCCCGCTTTTAATCCCGCTTTTGATTAAATATGTGATCGATGATATTATCGGCAACCACGGGCTTTCACCGGACGAGAAGCTGCATAAGCTTGTTTGGGTGATGTCTTTTATGCTTGCCATTTTTGTTATCGTCCGGCCACCCGTTGAATATTACCGGCAATATTTTGCGCAGTGGACGGCAAGTAAAATATTGTATGATATCCGCGACCGCTTTTTTACCCATCTTCAAAAATTGAGTTTCCGGTTTTATGCCAACACGCGCGGAGGGGAAGTCATTTCCCGGGTGATGAATGATGTCGAGCAGACGAAAGATTTTGTTATTACGGGGCTGATGAACGTCTGGCTCGATATGACAACGGTTCTGATTGCGATTGTCATGATGTTTATGATGGATGCCCGGCTGACTTTAATTTCACTCGCCGTTTTTCCGTTTTATATTTTTTCGGTCAAATATTTTTTTGGCAATTTGCGTTTTTTGACGAGGAAACGGTCGCAAGCGCTCGCAGAGGTGCAGGGCTATCTCCATGAGCGGGTGCAAGGCATGGCTGTTATTAAAAGTTTTGCCATTGAAGACCATGAGCAGAAGCAGTTTGACAAGCATAACCACAATTTTCTGGAAAAAGCATTAGCGCACACAAGCTGGACAGCTAAATCGTTTGCGGTTGTGAATACCATTACCGATATCGCGCCGCTTTTCATTATTTTTGTATCCGGCTATCTCGTGATTAAAGGCAGCCTTACTGTCGGTACGCTCGCGGCGTTTATCGCTTATATTGATAATTTGTACAGTCCGCTCAGAAGGCTCGTCAATTCCGGCACGACGCTGACGCAGGCGTTCGCTTCAATGGACCGGGTGTTTGAACTGCTGGATGAAAAATATGATATTGATGACCGGCCGGACGCGGTGGAGTGCAGGAATGTACGCGGCAATATCCGGTTTGATGGTGTCGAATTTCGGTATGATGATGAAAAAGAGCCGGTGCTGAAAAATATCAATCTTGAGATCAGGGCAGGGGAGACGGTTGCCTTTGTCGGGATGAGCGGGGGAGGTAAGTCTTCCCTTGTGAGCCTCATCCCCCGGTTTTATGATGTGACAAAAGGGGCCGTTTATCTGGACGGCCAGGATATCCGCACGTTTAAAGTGCGAAGCCTGCGCGATAAAATCGGGATGGTGCTGCAGGACAATATTTTGTTTAGCGAGTCGGTGAATCCAATATTTTGCTCGGCAATCCGCAGGCGACGGACGAGGAAGTCGTACAGGCGGCAAAAGCAGCGAACGCCCATGAGTTTATTATGAATCTTGCCGACGGATATGAAACAACGGTGGGCGAGCGGGGTGTTAAATTGTCCGGGGGGCAGAAGCAGCGGATTGCGATTGCGCGTGTATTTTTGAAAAACCCGCCGATTCTCATTCTTGACGAAGCGACATCCGCGCTTGATTTAGAAAGCGAGCATTTGATTCAGGAAGCCATTGAAAAACTGGCGCGCAACAGGACGACCTTGATCGTTGCCCACAGGCTGTCCACCATTACCCACGCAGACCGCATTGTCTTAATTGAAAACGGAGAGATCAAAGAAACCGGCACCCACGAACAATTAATGGCAAAACAAGGGCTCTATTACAACCTATTCCAAATCCAACAACTGGATGATTAGAAAAGCGGAGGCGACTGTACAGCGGCGTACGGATTTTGTAGTCTTCGACCGAGATAAAGGAAACACGATGAGCCGATAGGCGAATCGATGCCCGCTTATCGAAAGGAGAAGACGTAAAAATCCGCTAGCCGCTAGGAGCCGGAGCTGGACAAAGAAAAGCGGAGGGCGCTCGCTCGTCGGCAAAAAATGGAGGAGATCCCGTTTAAAAACGCGGGGCCTCCGTTTTTTTGTCAGGAAATGAAACAAAATTTCTTTTATAAATATAATAATAAAAATATGTTGAAATATTGTTTCAAAGTGTATATAATAGTATCAAAGGAGGGATGCATGATTGCTTGGATTTTCAATATACTTGAATGAAGACTGGTCAGAAGAGAAGGAAGCCTGCATTCACCGAATGGCAGCAATTGGAATGGAAGGGATATTTACATCCTTACAGCTACCGGAAGATGACCCGTCCCAATATCGGAAAAGGCTTGCTCCGCTCTTGGAGGCTGCAAAACGGAACGGGATGAAAGTCATGATCGACATCTCTGGAAACGTGCTCCACCATATCGGACTGTCCATTGATGATCCTGCACGCATTATTGAAAGCGGTATCAATGGCCTGCGCATCGATGCCGGTGTCAGCTGGGAACAGGTTGCCCGCCTGTCGAACACGATGACGGTCGGATTAAACGCCAGCACATTAACGGAACAGGATTATGAGCAGCTGAAACAGCACGGCGCTAATTTCAGACGGCTTGAGGCCTGGCATAATTATTATCCGAGGCCCGGAACCGGACTGGATGAAAATTGGTTTTACGAAAAAAACAAATGGCTGAAAAGCAAAGGATTCAGCATTACGGCATTTGCGCCCGGCGATGGAAAGCTACGATTTCCTTTATACGAATCCCTGCCGACATTAGAAATCCACCGCCATCAAAATCCGCTGGCAGCCATCTGCTCGCTGTTAAGGGATTATGCGGTTGACCATGCTTATATCGGGGATCCGGGGTTAACGCCGCAATCCCGCAGCCAGATCGGGGAATTTTTTTGCCATGATACCATACTGCTTCATGCAACGGCTGCAGATCCGAAATGGCGCCCGTATATTTTTAAAAACCACCGGAACCGGATGGATGTGGCAAGGGACGCGATCCGCAGCGAGCAGTCGAGAACATGCAACCAAAAGGACGATATCGGGCCCGAAAACAACATTCCCCGCAACAAAGGCAGTATTACGCTCGACAACAACCTGTACGCAAGATACAAAGGGGAATTGCAAATCACAAAGCGGAACCTGCCTGCCGATGCGAAAGTAAACGTCATCGGGCAGATTGCCGGCCGCGACTTGCCGCTCCTTGATTTTATTGGTTCGGGTACACAGTTTAAAATGACGGACAATGAAGGTGAAAACGAATGGACTTAGAAAAACTCGCCACAGAACAGCGCAACGAAAAGACAATGAATCTCGATACGTTGTCCACAAAGGAAATTTTGCAATTGATGAACGAGGAAGACCAAACGGTTCCAATCCGTGTAGGGAAGGAACTAGCACAAATCGAAAAAGTGGTAAAAGCCGTTATCCGTTCTTTTAACCAAGGTGGACGTTTGATCTATTGCGGAGCAGGCACAAGCGGTCGGCTCGGTGTTCTCGATGCTGTCGAATGTGTACCGACATTCAGTGCGGACCCTTCCATGGTGCAGGGGCTGATCGCAGGCGGCAGTGCGGCAATGACGGTTGCCGTTGAAGGGGCGGAAGATTCGAAAGAGATGGGGGAAGAAGATTTAAGGCGCATCCATTTATCGGAAAAGGATACAGTAGTCGGTATTGCGGCAAGCGGCAGAACACCGTATGTGATTGGCGCGCTGGACTACGCGAAAAAAACCGGTGCTGTGGCGGCGTCGCTTTCCTGCAACAAAAATGCTGAAATCAGCCGCCATGCCGATATTCCGATCGAAGTGGAAACCGGGCCTGAAGTATTGGCGGGATCAACCCGGCTAAAAGCAGGCACCGCCCAGAAACTCGTATTGAATATGATTTCAACTGCTTCAATGGTCGGAATTGGAAAAGTATACGGGAATTTAATGGTGGATGTAAAGCCGACAAACGCAAAACTGGTGGAGAGATCGAAATCGATTATTATGCAGGCTTCCGGATGCAGCTATGAAGCAGCTGAACAGGCTTTTTACGCAGCCGGCAAAAATGTGAAGCTGGCCATTGTAATGTTGTTAACCAATCTTTCCAAGGAAGAGGCAGAGGAGAAAATGGCACAGGCAAATGGTTTTATTAGAAAAATCGTTTAAACCGGGGGATGAAAAAAATGACCGAAACGAAAGAACAAAGACTGGCAAGGGAAATTTACGAAAATGTCGGCGGCATGGGAAACGTCGAAAAGATCATTCATTGCATGACAAGAGTCCGGCTTACCATTGCGGATTACAGCAAAGTCAATATCGAAGGCCTGAAAGCGGTTGATGGCGTGCTCGGCGTCGTGGAGGATGAAACGCTCCAGGTCGTGCTTGGCCCTGGTATCGTCAACAAAGTCGCCAACCTTATGGTACAGCAGGCCGGTGTAAAACTTGGGGAAAATTTTCCGAAGGCTACGGGCCATCAAGATGCCGGGCGGTCAAACCGCGAAATGGTGGAAGCCAAAGCGGCCGAAGTAAAGGCAAGGGAAAAGGCGAAACATAAAAGTAACGGTTTCAAAAGGGCTTTAAAATCGATTTCCAATATATTTGTACCGCTTATTCCGGCCTTTGTCGGCGCCGGGATTATCGGCGGGGTTGCTGCCATTTTCCAAAATATGATGACTGCCGGGCACCTCAGCCAGGACTGGGCGACCATTATTACGACTTTAAACATTATTAAAAACGGGTTGTATGCTTATTTGGTCATTTATGTCGGGATTAATAGTGCAAATGAGTTCGGGGCGACACCGGGCCTTGGCGGGGTCATCGGGGCTGTGACGATGCTGACCGGCATGGATCCGAAAAATCCGCTTCCGAATATTTTTACCGGAGATGCCCTTTCCCCTTTACAAGGCGGGATCATCGGTGTTATTTTTGCAGTGTGGATTTTAGCGCTTGTTGAAAAAAGGCTGCATAAAATTGTTCCGAATGCTGTGGATATCATTGTGACGCCAACAATTGCATTATTAGTTATCGGACTTTTTACTATTTTCATCGTCATGCCGGTTGCAGGCGCGGTATCAGGCGCTCTTGTTGGCTCGATCACGTGGGTGTTGAAAGTCGGCGGCGCTTTTTCAGGCTTTATACTGGGGCTTTTCTTCCTGCCGATGGTCATGTTCGGCCTGCACCAGATCCTCACCCCGATCCATATTGAAATGATCAATAAGACAGGGATGACACCGCTGTTACCGATCCTTGCAATGGCAGGCGCAGGGCAGGTCGGCGCGGCGATTGCTTTGTGGATCAGGTGCCGGAAAAATAAAAAACTCGTGCAGTTGATTAAAGGGGCATTGCCGGTTGGCATTATGGGCATTGGCGAACCGTTAATTTACGGTGTGACTTTGCCGCTTGGGCGCCCATTTATTACCGCGTGTATCGGCGGCGGCATCGGCGGGGCAGTGATCGCGGGCATCGGTAATATCGGCGCGATCGCAATCGGCACAAGCGGGATTGATTTAATTCCGCTGATTGCGCACGGACGCTGGCTCGGTTATATCGCCGGGTTGGTAGCCGGTTATATTGGGGGCTTCGTTGCCACTTATTTCTTCGGTATTCCAAAAGATGCGATGAAGGAGACCGACGCAGATCGTGAGTGATGGAATTGGAAGAGAATATTATTCTGCAAATTAAATCCAAATTAACCAGTCTGTCAAAATCAGAAAAAAAGCTCGGCGAGTATATTCTCAGCCACGCTGTGGAAACGGTCAATGACAATACGAGCGAACTTGCGGAAAAAGCAGGCGTCAGCCCGGCCACCGTTGTGCGTTTTTGCCGGTCGATCGGGCTGTCCGGCTTTTCACAATTAAAGATCAGATTGTATGCGGATGCCTCCGGGGGGCTGGACCGGGAAATTTATACGGATATCACACCGAATGAAGATATTGCCATGATTGCTGATAAACTGGCTTTGCGGTTTAACCAGTCGATCACACAAACCGCAAATCTTCTTGAGACCAGCTGCATTGAAAAGATAACGGCCATGGTGGATAAAAGCCCGGCCATATACGTATACGGAATTGGCGCCTCCCATGTGGCAGCTGAAGACTTCACGCATAAGTTTTCAAGAATTGGCAAGCCGGTGGTCCACACGCTGGATCACCATCTGCTCGGTTCTTCTTTGATCAACGCCTCCAAAGACTGTATGTTTGTGGCGATTTCAAATTCAGGCGAAACCAATGAAGCCATCAAGCTGACGCAGATTGCCAAACAGAACGGGCTTTTTACAGTGGGCATCACACAAAAACGGGACAGTACGCTTGCCAGTATCGTGGATGCGCCTTTGATCCACCATGGCGGGGAAGCGGTCCTGCTGAGAAGCGCGGCAACCACATCCCTGGCTGCACAACTGTTCACGATTGATGTTTTGTACTTCGCCTATGTTGCAAAGCATTACCATGAAATCATGGGCCGCTTAAAAAACTCAAAAATCAATATCCAGACTTTTTTCCGCAAAGAAAACAACTAAAAACCGGCCCATAAGCCCGGCGTGAAAAGCGCAGCAAATAAAGCGGCCGTTTCGAAAAGCGGAAAATCTTTACTAAAAGTGCAAAATCTAAGGCGCACCGGCTCGGGATGAAAACAGGGCCGTGCATCCAATAGGGGACGGCTGGCCTGCCGTCCCCTATTGGTCTTCCAATTCGTCAAGATTGAGTTCTGATTGTTCGTGGTGATAGATTTGGGACACGGTGATCAATTTTTCCAGATGTTCAAGCTCTTCCTGGTAATCCACAAGCAGCGCCAGCAAGTTCATCACGTGATAGGACTGGAGATCAGCGCGGAAAGTCTCATCTTTTAAGTTCTGCAGAAAAATGTCCATCAGCTCATTCCGCTGTTTGTCAGCCGTATCGCATTTTTGCGCATGGGCTTTGACTTTTCCGAGAAACATGAGCAGCAATTTTTCATGTTCGTTCACAAGGTATTCCATTTGTTCCTGCAGCATGCTCCGGAATGTTTCTGGCAGCCCGGCAATATCCGCTTTGTACTGGTGCAGCCGTTTTAAAATAATATAGCTTAAATTCAAAATGGCCACCATTTCTTTATACAGCACCACTTTCCGCTGCCGCTCGATCCTGTTGCTTTTCCCGTAGATTTTTTCCTCTTTAAATAAAGTGTACAGCTGCTCTACTTTGTACACCCGCTCTTTAATGTCGGGAAGTTCTTCTTTTAAAAGCTGGTAATCGGCTTCCTGGCGCGCTGCAATCCGGATGAATTTGAGCAGTTCTTCTGTCACATGGGTGAGACGGACATACAGCCGGGCCTCGTATTTCGGCGGCAGGAAAATCAAATTCACAAGAAACGAGCTGAAAATCCCGATAAACAATGTCGCAAAGCGGATGCCGGCCGTCTGCAGAAAATTGTCACTTGGCGTTTCCATAATGACAATCATGGTTACAAGCGCGAGGCCGACCGTATCATCGAGCTTCAGTTTCAACATTAAAATGATGATCAACACAGACCCGAGACCGACGACTAAAAAATGGTTGCCAAAGGCCATGACAAAAATGACCGCGAGCAAAGCGCCGATCAGATTGCCCTGGACCTGATCGATAATGGACCGGTAAGACCGGTATATCGTAGGTTTAATCGCAAAAGTGGCAGCGATCCCGGCAAACACCGGGGACGGCATTTTTAATAATTGCGCGATAAACAACGCAATCGTAATGGCAATTCCTGTTTTGACAATGCGGGCTCCAACCCTCATATTGGCAATTCCTTTCTTCCTTGCAAAGATATTTACATGATATGTTCCAAAAGGCTGCACTAAACTATTTCCGTCCAAAAATTTTTTTAAACCGGCAGACCCTTTGATTTTGTCATTATAACATGTTTGCCGGAAGACGTGCGTGGGATAAGACCGGAGAATTTGTCCTAATTTTGCTCGGCACGGAATATACATGAGGTAAATGAATCCAAAATGCGCGTATGAAGAGGGGAAACGATGTTGTGGCTGATTGAAAAGTATGTGCTTAGTATGGCTGCGCTCAGGCTGATCTCAGGAATGATCGAAATTTCCGCGGCCATTTTGATGCTCAAATACAATCAAGTGGAAAAAGCGCTTCTCATCAACAGTTCTCTTGCTATTGTCGGGCCTGTTGTTTTAATTACGACAACGGCGATCGGGGTGATCGGAATTTCCGATAAAATCTCGTTTGCCAAAATGCTGTGGATTCTGGCCGGGGTTGGCTGCATTTTGTACGGGATTAAAAGCAACGGGTAAGCTTTGTGAAAAGAAAGCGGATTAGGGCTGGAGTGAGCAACCGGCCGGCTTGTTGGGGGATGGTAATGCCGGGTTACAGTAGGGATCTCGGTTTGCCGTGGGGGATCTCCGCAATCGAAAGCCCCGTTTTGTCATGAAGGCCGTAAACCCCTATGCCTTTAGGCCGGAACCTGTTGCATCCACTGGCAGCGTAATGAGGGAGGAACCCGGCAGCTCCCTGTTTTTCAAACCCTTTAAGCAGCACCCCTTTTTATTGCGGGCAAGTGCCGATCGTTTGCTTTATTTCTTTAAGCAGATGCCGGATTTCGCCGCCTTCCATCAGGTTGACATGGATTTCTTTCAATGCCGTTTCCTTGACCGTCTCCATCATCTTTTCCCCGGATCCGTCTTTTTCGATCACAGCCCGGTTTCCGGTTTGGTTCAGCACCCAGAACGTATACTGCAGCTTCGGATGGCTTTCGGGGAAACTGAAAATCAAAGCATAATAAATGTCAAATCCGCTGTCAAAAAATTGCATCACACCGCGAATATAATTCTGCTCGTCTATCTTTTGCGACAAAGAGACCCTGTAACCTTGCTGCACCCCGATCTTTTCGATTTCCTCCAAAATGTATTCCATAAATAATTTCACGTTTTTTCCTCCTTGCGTAACAGGTAACCATATCCTTCCCGTAATGGGCTGCAGTATTCGTTTGGGCAAAAGAATAAAATGTTTGCTTCCGGATAATCTAACAGAGCAAAAATTGAAATCCGGGGAGGATATTATGGCAAGCAAACAACCTTCTGTAATGACAGTGGCAGCAATCGGCTCCATTCCATTAATTATGACGCTTGGCAATTCGATGCTGATTCCTGTCCTGCCGAAAATGCAGTCTGAACTTCACTTGACTTCCTTTCAGGCAAGCTTGACGATCTCCGTTTTCTCCATTGTGGCGGCCGTGTTCATCCCGGTGCTCGGCTATCTTTCCGACCGCTTTTCCCGGAAAGCCGTAATTTTGCCGGCATTGTTTTTATACGGGGCAGGCGGCATTCTGGCGGGAATCGCAGCCGCTTTGTTTTCCCATGCTTTCGCCTGGATCCTGGCAGGCCGCACGCTTCAGGGAATCGGGGCAGCCGGTACAGCACCAATCGCCATGGCCCTCACTGGGGATCTGTTTAAAGGCGATAAAGAAAGCCGGGTGCTCGGCCTTGTGGAAGCCTCAAACGGGTTTGGAAAAGTGCTGTCTCCGATATTGGGGGCGCTGATCGCATTGCTCGTATGGTATGGCACGTTTTTTGCTTTTCCGGTAGTGGTCGCTGTCTCCATTTTTTTAACATGGGTCTTTATTAAAGAAAAACCAAAAAAGAAAGAACCACCCGGGCTCGGGAAATATGTAAAAGGGCTTGTCAGTGTGTTTAAAGACGACGGGCGGTGGCTATGCACTGCTTATCTTGCAGGCGCGACATGCTTGTTTACCCTTTTTGGTATTCTTTTTTTCCTATCCAATGTGTTGGAAAAAAGTTATAAAATTGACGGTGTGATGAAAGGACTGATTCTGGCGATTCCCCTGCTTGTCATGTGTACCACATCTTATATTACCGGCAGCAAAATCGGGAAAAACCAGCGCTTGATGAAAAAACTGATTGTCACGGGCTTCTGCCTGATGACCCTTTCTTACGCGCTTCTTACGTTTTTCAGAGGGCTTTTTCTGTTTATTCCGGTCCTTGCTATTGGGAGCCTCGGCACCGGTCTCATTTTGCCGTGTGTCAACAGCTTTATTACGAATGCCGTTGGAAAAGAAAAACGGGGATTTGTCACGTCACTGTACGGATCTGTCCGGTTTCTCGGGGTGGCTGTCGGGCCGCCGGTGTTCGGGAGGCTGATGGCGTGGTCGCGGCCGGGGATGTTTATCTCGATTGCCTGCTTTACATTTGCAGTCGGGTTACTGTCGTTATTATTGATCCGCCCGCAGACTGAAAAAGGCTCATCCGGCGGGGAAGAAAAAAAGAAAAGAAGCCGGCACAGAAGCCGGCACACCATTTTGGAACCGGTGGGCGGCAGGTAAACGGATTTTTCAAGAACGGGATGGAATCCGGATGCTGGTAATTTTTTCAATTGGGATGATAAGAGTGGTTTGTGCATGAATTGCCGGCATCGATCCTGGCCCGTTTATTTTTTTCGCCAGCCTAACGGAAGAAAGGGAAGCTTTAAGTAAATGGCTTGAAAGGAAAATTGATAAATCCAGCCGACAATTCTGGTTGACACATATTGGCAAATGACGGCTTGTACGACAATTTCCCAGTCGATCACATACGCCGTCAGAATAAAAATGAGCCCGTTGATGATAAAAAGTGGGGTGGCCGGATTGACGCTCCTGTATTTGGAAATGATGAGGGCAACAATGCCGATGCCGCCGTTGGAAACACCTTGCCGGAGCAGAATGCCGATGCCGATGCCGAGCAATACGGAGCCTAAGGCAAGGTCAAGCCATTCGTTATGGAATGGTGTTTCCCATAAAAATGCGGAAAGATTGACCGAAACAGATGTAACCGTAATCCCGAGAAGCGTACCCATTGCACTGGCAGCACTTAAAAAGTACACGGCGAATACAAGCATGGAGGAGTTCAGCATCCAAAGTGCAATGCTAAGAGGGACGTGGAACCAGTGGTGGAAGAGCACTGTAAGCCCCCCGGCCCCGCCTGATGGGATGGCATTTGGGAATAAGAATACACCCATTGAGTAGCCTTGAAGGGCAGCCCCGGCCATAATCATCAACAATTTTTTTACATTCCGGCTATGTTGCTTTTTCAAGAAAATCATCCCTCAACTGAATGAGAATGCCTTACAATTTACTATATGCTTGTACAATCGGCCACATGCCGGTCTTTCAAGAAAGTGCGGGGGAGTGCATGAGAAAGCTCACCCGCTACCGATGAAAAGCACACTTTAGAGAAAACCCCCCGTATGTGGAGGGGGATTCTGACTGTGCAGCTAAAGCCGGTTCTTTTTTACTGGCGGGCGCGGTTTGCGTCATGCGGCCGGGAGGGACCTCTTTTGAAACGGGAGAGAAGGAGTAAATGCCTCTCTCGCACGCTCAGATATCCTATGCCAGTTTTCTGAAACGTGAGAGAAGGCCGGCGCTTGTCTCTGCAGAAAAACACGGCCACTCCTGATGTTGTGTTGCCGTGCCGAACCGGGATTTAGCCGTTTAGCATGCTGAACTCTCCAGGCCGTTCAGTTACAGCTATTACGGCTTTTTATGAGGCTGTTAAAAACGCAGCAGCAGACGGGGAGTGGCGCGGGTCATAAAGCGCCATTCCCCGGGTTAGTGGGTGCCGGGCAGGGGATAAACAGAACGGCTGTCTGAAAAACTGTTCGCTTGTTTGGGCGGTGCCTGCACGGGGCCGCCCATAATCCGGTTCCGGATTTTGTTGACGAGAGCGGCAAAAGATTCGCGGTCTCTTTGCCGCGGCCTTGGCAGTTTCACCGGGACATCTTCAGCAATGATGCCGTCCGACAGCAGGACGACCCTGTCGGCTAAAGCCACGGCTTCTTCCACATCATGGGTTACAAGCAGGGCGGTAAAACTGTTTAATCTGCGGATTTCTTCGATCAGATTTTGCATTTCCAGCCGGGTCAATGCATCGAGGGCGCCGAGCGGTTCGTCCAGCAACAGCAGTTCCGGCTGATGCATAAGCGCGCGTGCCAGCGCCACCCGCTGTTTCTGTCCGCCGGATAATTTGCCCGGCCACTCATCGGTATAGTTTTCAAGCCCGACATGTTTTAATACTTCGATTGCTTCCTTTTTGTGATCGCCATCCAGACCGAGGACAACATTGTCGATCACCCGCTTCCACGGCAACAGTCGCCCGTCCTGAAAGACCATGCACGATTTACTGTTCAGATTTCCGAGCGGTTTCCCGTCGATCAGAATCCGCCCGCCGCTCGGCTTTTCCAAACCGGACAAGAGCCGCAAAAGCGTGCTTTTTCCGCAGCCGCTTTTGCCGACAATGGCGATAAACTCCCCCCTCTTGACCGATAATGTAATATTTTTCAAAACGTCCCTGTTTCCATAGCGTTTTTCTAAATGGTCGAATTGCAGGAAGCTCTCCATATTTGTCCCTCCGATTTCAAGATTGTTCCTGGTAACTGGTATGCCATTTCAGGCATCTTTTTTCAAAAAAGCGGGCGATAGCATCGGACAATTTCCCGAAAAGGGCATACAGTAGAATGCTTAAAAGAATGACATCCATTTGCATAAATTCCCTTGCCGTCATCGCCATGTATCCGATACCGGATGTGGAAGAGATGGTTTCGGCCACGATTAATGTAATCCACATCACGCCCAATGAAAACCGAATGCCAACCAAAATGGAGGAAAGGGAGCCCGGGAAAATGACATGGGCAAACATCCGCCAGCCCTTTAATCCGTAAATTTTCCCCATCTCAATTAATCCATTATCAACGGACTTGATGCCGTGGAAAGTGTTGAGGTATACCGGAAATAACACCCCCAGGGCAACGAGGAATATTTTCGCTTCCTCCCCGATCCCAAACCACAAAATGACAAGCGGAATTAACGCCAGATGCGGAATGGTACGGAGCATTTGGACAGAAGTATCGAGCAATAATTCGCTTGTGCGGAACAGCCCGTTCACCAAACCGAGGATAAAGCCGATGCTTCCGCCAATCAGAAAACCGGTCACAGCCCGTAGCAGACTGATCCAGACATGATGCCCGAGCTCGCCGCTTTTTGCCAGTTCCACTGCCGCAATCAGGACATCTGAAGGCGCCGGCAGAATTTTTGGTGATACGATGCCTTCTTTTGCAAAAATTTGCCAAATGATGATAATCACGGCCGGGATGCCCCATGGAATCAGTTTTTGGATGAAAAAGCCGGTAAAATGTTTCACTTTCCTTCATCCTTTTTGAAATGGTAAATATTGTCTTTTACATTCACTTTTTTCGGGATCAATTTCAGTTCGTAAAATTTGTCGGCGATCTGCTGCTGTTCTTGGATGATTTCTGGGGTAAACGGATCAAGGCCGTATTCCCTTCTGTCTACTGCGATTTTGATCGCTTTTTGGTCTATACCGAGGGCTTTTGAAAGTAATTCCGTTAATTCGGCAGGGTGTTCATTTGCCCAGGTACTCGATTTTTTTACTTCATCGAGGACGATTTGGACGATTTTTTCGTGTTTTTTCAAATATGCCGGAGTGGCGAGAAAATAATCGCGGTCTGTCGTATATCCTTTTCCTGTCACAAGTGTCCGTGCATGGCCCGTTACTTCGGCATCGGCGGTAAACGGATCCCATATGACCCATGCATCGATTGTGCCTTGTTCAAAGGCGACTCTGGCATCCCCCGGTTGCAGGTAAGCCGGCGTGATGTCCTTGTACGAAAGGCCGTTTTTTTCCAGTGCTTTGACAAGAAAATAATGGGAACTGCTTCCTTTTGCAAACCCGACTTTTTTTCCTTTCAGGTCTGCCACGGAACGGATCGGGGAATTCTTTTTCACCAAGATGGCTGCACCTTCGTATTTTGATTTTCCGACCCCGACATATTTCAGATTGGAACCGGAAGCTTGTGCAAAAATCGGCGGCGAGTCCCCCGTCCTGCCAAAATCAATATTTCCGGAATTCAAGGACTCGAGAAGCGCTGTTCCGGACTGGAATTCGTACCATTCCACCTTTACGCCGAGCGGTTTCAGCCTTTTTTCCAAGGTGCCGCTTGCTTTTAAAATCAAAAGCGGGCAGTTTTTCTGATAGCCGATTCGGATGACATTTTGCCTGGTTTTAGTCTGCTGCTTTTTTCCTGTCTCCTGTTTTCCGCCGCATCCCGTGGCGAAAATGGAAAAGAGAAGCAAAAACCCGAGCAGTGCGATGCCGGCACGTTTTTTGAAAATTTTTCTCAAGCAGAACACATCCCCTCATTCAGTAAAGTTCCTTATAATTTATGCGCAAACCTTGATTAGGTACCTGTACCGACCGGGGGAATAAAAAGCACTGCCTCCGTTTCGGGAAAGGCAGTGCTTTGCTGGCGCATCATTTTTTCAGTTGTGAAAAAGCATGATCGACGGCTTTGATTGTTTCTGCGATATCTTCTTCCGTATGCGCGGTTGTGAGGAACCAGGCTTCATATTTTGACGGGGCAAGGTTAATGCCTTGCTCGAGCATCAGTTTGAAAAATTTCCCGAACAACTCGCCGTCGGATGCTTCAGCCTGCTTGTAGTTTTCGACTTTTTCGCCCGTAAAGTAAACGGTAAAGGCGCCGACTACGCGGTTAATGGTAATGGTGACGCCGTGTTTTTCAGCTGCTTCCAAAATGCCTTTTTCAAGCATGGCACCGAGACGGTCGAGGTTTTCATACACGCCCTTTTCCTGGAGCACTTCAAGGCAGGCAATTCCGGCAAGCATTGAAGCCGGGTTGCCTGCCATGGTTCCGGCCTGGTAAGCAGGGCCGAGCGGTGCGACTTCTTCCATAATGTCTTTGCGGCCGCCGTATGCCCCGATCGGCAGTCCGCCGCCGATGATTTTGCCCATGGCGGTTAAATCCGGGGTAACGCCGAGCATGTTTTGCGCGCCGCCGTACATAAAACGGAAAGCGGTGATCACTTCGTCGTAAATGACAAGGGCGCCGGCTTTGTGCGCCAGTTCATTAATGGCTTCCAAAAATCCCGGTTTCGGCGGCACAATGCCAAAGTTGCCGACAATCGGTTCAACCAGTACGGCGGCAACTTCATCGCCCCATTTTTCGAGTGCCTGTTTAAAAGGTTTCACATCATTATAAGGGACGGTGATGACTTCGTTTGCGATGGCTTTTGTTACGCCGGCTGAGTCCGGCATGCCGAGCTGCGACGGGCCTGAACCCGCTGCGACAAGCACGAGGTCAGAATGGCCGTGGTAACAGCCTTCGAATTTAATGATTTTGTCGCGGCCCGTGTAGGCGCGGGCAACGCGGATCGTTGTCATGACCGCCTCTGTTCCCGAGTTGACAAAGCGGACTTTGTCCAGGGACGGGATCGCTTCTTTCAGCATTTTTGCGAATTGCACTTCATACGGGGTCGGCGTGCCGAACAAAACGCCGTTGTCGGCTGCTTTTTTAATGGCAGCAGCAATATGCGGATGGGCAAAGCCGGTAATGATCGGGCCGTATGCCGCCAGATAATCAATGTAGCGGTTGCCGTCCACGTCATAAAAGTACGCGCCTTTTCCCCTTTCCATGGCAACTGGGGCTCCGCCGCCCACCGCCTTATACGAGCGGGACGGGCTGTTTACGCCGCCGACAATATGCTCAAGTGCTTCTTTATACAAGCTTTCAGATTTTGAAAAATCCATTTATCGTTCCCTCCTCATTGGCATTGGCCAATTCCACCATTCTATTGTAGCCTTCCATTTTCTTCCCGTAAAGACTGTCATAAGCCGGGCGGCGGGGGCATACAATGGAAGGACAAACTTGAAAGGCGCCGGGGGTATCGGGCATGTTTTATTTTCTCGGCATATTGGTTGTCCTTTGTATTGTGATGAGCCTGCGCACCTTGTTTTATCCGGCATCCTGGCGCGCGAAGCAGCTTTCATTTGAACGTTTTCTCTTTCTTGCTTTTACGTACACCAATATCATGATCGGGTTCGGGTTGTTGTTTTTACTGCTCGATATGATGGGATTCCAAATTGCGCTCCATCACGGAAAGCTGTTGGAAGGGCATGATTTCCGCACACTGCTTGATTATATGTATTTGAGTGCCGTCACGCTGTTTTCGGTCGGGTACGGGGATATTGTTCCGATCGGGGCCGCACGGGTTCTTATTATCATTGAAGCGTTAATCGGCTATACCATCCCGGCGGCGTTTGTGGTAAGATCCGCTTTTGACTCGGAAAAAAAATAGCCTGGCAGGGGGATTCCCGCATGCCGGCCGTTGTCCGCCAGGGAAGATCAAAATGCGGCCGGCGCCTATTTTTGTATCCGGGGCGGCTTTTGTCCACGCGGATTTGCCGCGGGTTCATAGTGTATATTACCTCCTCAAAAAAATAACGATATCTTTGAGCCGACTTGTTCGGTTTCTTTTTTTATGGCAATTTTTTCGAATTCGTGATACAAAACTAATATATGGTTTTACGGGAAAGGGCAGAGTGAAAAAATAGCGCGGCGGCGTTTATATAGGCTGATCCATCAAATTGATGCGGAGGGGACAAGATGAGAATTTATACAAGGTCCGGTGATAAAGGGACGACATCGCTCGTTTACGGGGTAAGAGCAGCGAAAAACGATCCGCGTGTTGAAGCTTACGGAACAGTGGATGAGGCGAACTCGGCGATCGGCGTTGCGCTCAGTTTTTTGCACGGCGAACAATTTCCGGAAAAAGAAGAATTGGAACAATGTTTCAGCAGGGTCCAGACGATGCTGTTCCATGCCGGTGCGGAGCTTTCCACGCCCGAGGGAAAAGAAGTGCACTGGAAATTGAAACAGGCTTATATCGATGAACTTGAGGCTTTGATTGATAAATGGGATGGAAAACTGGAACCGTTAAAAACCTTTATTTTGCCGGGCGGGCATCCGGCAGCAGCGGCGATGCATGCGGCGCGCACAGTTGCAAGAAGGGCGGAGCGGGCAAGTGTTGCGGTCGATGGCGTAAATCCGCTTGTGCTGTCGTTTTTAAACCGGTTGTCCGATTTCCTGTTCGTTGCGGCAAGATATATCAATCACTGCCTTGGGGTGAAAGACCACCCGCTCCAGCCGCTTGAGGAATAGCCGGGGCATTGCTTTTACATACTCCCGGCTGAAAAAAAGGCATCCTAATGAACGAATTTCCTTCTTTTTTGAGCCTGAAGAGCGCGGAAAAGGGAAATTCCCGGCGCATGGATTCGCTAATTTGTTTGACAAAACAGGGGGTTATTTTGTAAACTTTTTATAAAGATTATAAATTAAGAATGATAATTGTTAGAAAAGAGGTGCATGGCGGTGTCCGAGCAGCAGTTGAATAAAGCACTGGAAACCTTGAAACAGTCGGGCGTTCGTATTACCCCTCAACGTCATGCGATATTGGAATACTTAATTGAATCCATGTCACATCCAACCGCCGATGAAATATATAAGGCTCTTGAGGGAAAATTCCCGAATATGAGTGTGGCCACCGTTTACAATAACTTGCGCGTTTTTAAGGAAATCGGATTGGTACAGGAACTGACTTACGGAGATGCTTCAAGCCGTTTTGATTTTGTCACATCAAACCATTACCATATTATTTGCGAAGACTGCGGAAAGATTGTCGACTTTCACTATCCGGGCCTGGATGAAGTGGAACAGCTTGCCGCGCATGTGACCGGTTTTAAAGTAAGCCACCACCGTATGGAAATTTACGGTACCTGTCCGGAATGTATGAAAAAGCACAGTTACCTGGAAGCAAAATAAAGCGCAAATGCCGGCGAAATGGTTCGTCCGGTTCTTTTTTTGCGGCTTTAAACCGGGACCTGATAAACCGCAAGCAAGGTTTTTAAAAAGTTTTAGCGGTGCAACTTTATACACTTTTATGCAATAAATCCGGCTCTTCTTTCGTTGGGAGGCCGGATTTTTCATTGTATTTATGCAATCGGTCAAAAATCCATTAAAATTCTGCTGCCACCCGGCCGGAGATGTTTAAGAAATTGGCAAGGGCCGGGTTTTGGTCTTCCTTCCGGTACGCAATGGACAAAACGGCATTTAACGGGTGCCCTTCAATCTCCCTGTACACAATATCGAGATTAAATAATTTTTCGGCTGTCCGTGGTAGCACCCCGATTCCAATTCCGGCTGTCACAAGGCCGACGACCATTTGGTACTCGGTGGCTTCCTGGACGATTTTCGGGCTGAAATCGGCGTCCTTGAAAAGAGACAGAAATTCATCATAAAGGCCCGGCCAAATATCACGCGACACAACGACAAACGGGACGTCCGCCAGATCCTCGATGCGGATTTTTTCCTTTTGGGCAAGCGGATGGTTTTTCGGCATTGAAAGGGCAGCCGCACCTGTCTGGATCTCAGCCGTTTCAATTAAAGGATCATGAATCGGCGGATGCAGCAGGCCGACATCGATTTCTTTCCGATGCAGCGCCCGAATCTGGTCCGGGGTTGACAACTCATGAAGGGAAACGGCCGTTTTCGGATATTTCAGCCGGAATTCCCGGACGATAGCCGGCAAAATGTCATAAGTCGCCGAACCGACAAAGCCGACTACCACATTCCCGAATTCCCCCCGCTCAGCCCGCTGTGCATTTTCCACTGCCCTGTCCAGCTGCTCAAGGACCTGCTTGGCCTCTTTTAAAAAAACTTTTCCCGGGATCGTCAGTTCAACATGACGTTTATTGCGGATAAAAAGGTCCACCCCGATTTCTTCTTCCAGCTGCCGGATTTGCTGGGAAAGCGGTGGCTGGGTCATTTGCAGCCGCTCTGCTGCTTTTCCGAAATGTAGTTCTTCCGCGACCGTTAAAAAATAATGAAGATGGCGCAGTTCCATCTGTATTTCCTCCTCCCTCATTGGGATTAATATTTATTATATATTATTTATAGCACAATAATATATTTTAAACATTTCCTCGTGTGGTGTAAAGTATAGATAGAAACAAGTTCGCTCAGCCTATAGATGAACGTTTTCCCCTGTAATAAACGGGGGAAAGTTCAAAATAGGGCTGTCCTTGGGAGTGGGAACTGTGGAAAAAAAGAATTCAAATCCAACCAATACGACGAAAAAAACAGCTGCAGACCTGGTTGTCGATTGCCTTGAAAAACAGGAAGTGCCGTACGTTTTCGGCATTCCGGGCGCAAAAATCGATGCCGTATTTGATGTCCTAAAAGAACGCGGCCCGGAATTGATTGTATGCCGCCACGAACAAAATGCCGCTTTTATGGCCGCTGCTATCGGGCGTTTAACAGGAAAACCGGGTGTCTGCCTGGTAACGAGCGGGCCGGGGGCTTCCAACCTTGCCACCGGGCTTGCCACTGCGAATACGGAGTGCGATCCTGTCGTTGCAATCGCAGGAAACGTGCCGCGCGCAGACAGACTGAAAAAAACGCACCAGTCGATGGACAATGTATCCCTGTTTCAGCCGATTACAAAATACGCAGCGGAAGTGGTTCATCCGGATACAGTGCCGGAAGTGATGACAAATGCATTTCGTTCTGCCGCTTCAGCACAGGCAGGGGCAGCTTTTATCAGCTTCCCGCAGGATGTGCTGATGGAGCCGGCGTCTGTCAAAGCTTTGGGTCCGCTTGAAAGCCCGGAACTCGGGAAAGCAAATGAAGAAGCGATTAAAGAAGCTGTAAAAGCGATCCAGCATGCCAAATTGCCGGTCATTCTGGTCGGGATGCGTGCGAGCCGCCCGAAAGTCGTGAAAGCGGTCCGGTCCCTCCTGAAAAAAATCGCATTGCCGGTTGTTGAAACATTCCAGGCGGCAGGCTTGATTTCAAGAGATTTGGAAGACCGTTTCTTCGGCCGCATCGGCTTGTTCCGCAACCAGCCGGGCGATATTTTGCTTGAGCATGCGGATGTGGTGCTTGCGATCGGTTACGATTCTGTTGAGTACGATCCGAAGTTTTGGAACAGCGAAGGGGAAAGAAAAATCATCCATCTCGATGAAATCCGCGCCGATATCGATCATGATTACCAGCCGGAAATCGAACTTGTCGGTGACATTTCAGCGAGCGTTGACAGCATCAAAGAACAGCTGGCCCGTTTAAATATGAGCAGTAAGTCCATGGAACTTTTGGAACATCTCCGCAACCAGCTGAATTTGCGCGACGAACCATCGGAAAAGGCGGATAAAAATCTTGTGCATCCGCTCCAGTTCATTCATGATTTGCGTTCGTTGATTGATGACCATGTGACCGTGACATGCGATGTCGGTTCCCATTATATTTGGATGGCGCGCCATTTCAGGGTATATGAACCGAACCGCCTGCTGTTTTCAAATGGCATGCAGACGCTCGGGGTTGCGCTTCCGTGGGCGATTGCCGCAACGCTTGTCAATCCGGATGAAAAAGTAATATCGATCTCCGGAGACGGCGGCTTCCTGTTCTCCGCCATGGAACTTGAAACGGCCGTCCGTTTAAAATCACCGCTTGTGCATATCGTCTGGCGCGACGGCACGTATGACATGGTGGCGTTCCAGCAGCAAATGAAATACGGGCGCACATCGGGAGCAGACTTCGGCCCCGTTGATATTGTAAAACACGCGGAAAGTTACGGCGCAAAAGGCTTGCGGGTGAATGCACCTGATGAGCTGGTTTCTGTACTGAAGGAAGCGCTGGACTCAGAAGGCCCGGTCGTGGTCGATGTCCCGGTTGATTATAGCGACAACCTGGAACTGGCGAAAAAACTGCTGCCTAACCAATTGGTATAATCACTTACTGCGGCGGGCAGCTGCTATAACTTGGACTCAGCCGGCACAAATTTTTCAGGATACGATAGAAAGAAGGGGTTTACCATGCGTACTGCTGCAGAAAATCAAAATACAGAGCAAATTTTAACAAGCCGGACCGATGAAGTATACCAATTGTCCACGATGACATCGCTTCTTGACGGCGTATACGAAAGCGACAAGACGTTTGCTGAATTAAAAAAGTTCGGCGATTTCGGCATCGGCACTTTCAACCATTTGGACGGGGAATTGATTGCCTTTGACAATGCGTTCTATCAGCTGAAGGACGGGACGGCAAAACGTGTACAGCCTGAAGACAAGTCACCGTTTTGCTCGCTTGCACATTTTTCGGAGGATATCACCTATACAGCTGAAGGTCCTCTAGCAAAACCCGAACTGGAAGACTTGATCAAAGATCTCGTCCGCAGCGAAAATTTATTTTATGCCATTCGTGTGGACGGTGTTTTTAAAAAAATGAACACAAGAACCGTCTCCTACCAGGAAAAACCGGTTCCCATGACGGAAGCGGTGAAATCCCAGCCGGTTTACTCGTTTGAAAATACAAAAGGAACGCTTGCTGGTTTTTGGACGCCGATGTTTGCACAAGGAATCGCGGTCGCCGGCTTCCACCTCCATTTTATTGACGACAAACGCACCGGCGGCGGCCATGTCTTTGACTATGTGCTTGACTACGGGACGATCCGGATCAGCAAAAAAACGCATATGCATCTGGAACTTCCGGAAACAGACGCTTTTTTAAATGCGAACCTTTCCCGCGCCAATTTGGCAGAGGAACTGGAAAAGACAGAAGGCTGAACGAAGGCGAAGACGGCCCGCATCCGGCGAAAACCGGATGCGGGTTTCTTCAAATTGGGCGGGGCTTGCCTGACTCCGGCAACCTAGGCTTTTTCATCTCCACCCCGCCTGTCACTTCTGCAATCGCTTACGATTATATGATTCGTCAAACGCTTTTCCCTCAAGCTCAGGATCCAGTGTCAGCGGCTCGTTGCAATGCATGCAAATATCTACCCGGCCCAGCATTTTTGTCGGCTTGCCGCAGCCCGGGCATACAACCTGCACCGCTTTCGTCGAGAGCATGCCGATCCAGAAATAAACCACTGTGCTCAATAAAATAAAGAACAGGCCGAACAGCATAAAAAGGGTTACAACAACCGGATGCGCCCGGAAAAACAGCCCGATATACATGACGATAAATCCGGAAAAAATCAAGCTTAAGGCAAATGTCCGAATTTTATTGATTTTGCTTGAATACTTTGCCAATACCATTCCCCCTTTCTTTTAAATATAACATAACTGGCGAAAAAGGAAGGAATGCAATATACTGAAATTTGTTTCGAAAATTTGCAGGGGATTTCCCGGGATTTGCAGAAATACGTTCATAGAAAGCATGATGGAGGAATGACGCATGAGAGACATTTTAAGGCCGATTTACCAGGAAAGGGCAAGCCTTCCAAATACCCTTTCTGTCCTGTATATTGAAAAAAAGCCGGATGAAGATGCCGCAACCAATTTGTTCGACGCCATTCTCTTCATCATTGTCAAAGAGCAGGACCAGCCGCTCTACGTCAAGCATTACCGCTATGAAGACAAAAAAGCCGCCTTATATGTCGTGGCAGAGAACCAGTTGAAAGAGTGGATGCTGTACGGGACAAACAGCAATATATTTGAATGGATTACAGAAGGGCTGATCTTATTTGACCGGAATGAGTACATGGCACGTTTAAAAGATGAAGTAAGGGATTTTCCGTTTCATGAACGAAAGGTCAAAATCGGCACGGAATTTGCCAAATTGATCCGTCGGTATTTAAACGGGAAAGACTTCTTCAAACAGCGCCAGTACCTCGATGCCTATAATCACATCATTCACGCCTTGCACCATCTCGCCAGACTCGCGGTGATCGAAAACGGCTTTCACCCGGAAATAACCGTCTGGAACCAGGTAAAGCAAATTGATCTGCAAATCTTCAAGTTGTACGAAGAACTGGTAACAAGTGAAGAGTCGCTGGAAAAGCGCCTTGAACTGCTCTTTCTTGCGAGTGAATTCCACATTTATTCGAAGACATCGTTTGGCGCGCAGCATTTACTGGAACTGATGGAAGAACGGGAAGAATGGACAATTGACGAACTGCTTTTCCATCCAGGCCTTCAATCGTACAGTATTGACTTGCCTGTTCTGCTTGAATTTTTAATTGAAAAAAATATGATCGAGGAAATTACAGTGCCGACAAAGGGGCCTGAAATCTTCCATAGACGGTACCGGATTCCAAAAAAACAATAAAAAAATCAAATTTAGTATTGACGCATAATAAATAACTTGGTATAGTTATATACGTCGCTGATGAACATGAAAGAGCAACGACGAAAGACGAAAAAAGTTATTGACAAAGACTTCGTTATGATGGTATAATAATTTAGTCGCTGTCAAAACAGATTGTTCCTTGAAAACT